>CAZLNV010000019.1:0-17222 GCA_964561095.1 uncultured Muribaculaceae bacterium
TTTTTTTTGTTTAAATTTAATCTTTCAATTATCCCATTTAATTTGCTTATTAATTCTTCTTCATTAATATCTAATATTAGATTCCCATCTTTTAGTAATATTTCACCGTTTATAATTGTATATTTTATATTACTAGGTTTTACATTGTGTACGACTTGAGCAATTAGATTATTTGTTGGATATATTTCAATATTATTAAGATCCAGTATAATTATATCGGCTTTTTTTCCTACTTCAATACTTCCAATTATTTTATCGAGTCCCAAAGCTTTAGCACCATTAATGGTAGCACATTCTAAAATGTTATAAGAATTAGTTGCTAGCGGGTCTTCTAATAGACCCTTTGAGATTAGTGATGTTAACTGCATACTATTAAATAAATCTACGTTTAATCCACTTCCTTGACCATCGCTTCCAAAAGATATATTGAGCCCATTATCTTTATATTTTTTATATGGAAGAATTCCACATCCCAAGCATAAATTACTAAGTATATTATGAGATATATAAATATTATCTCTTTTTAATAAAGATATATTTTCATCTTCTAAATGAACTGCGTGTGCTAAAATAAGCTTATTTTCTAAATAGCCTAGATCTTCTAATACTTTAATTGGTTTCATATTGAATTTATTTTCAATAGTTTTAACTTCATCTTTATTTTCACAAAAATGGATGTGGATAGGTAAATTATATTGATCTGCAAGTTCTTTACATTTTATTAAGCATTCTTTTGAACAAGTATATAATGAGTGCGGTGTAACTGAAAGTGATATAAGCGGAGATGGATTAGTATTAAGCTCATTATAAAGCTCTATAAAGTCATTAATTCTACCATTCATGTTACCGTCAGGATCATTTATGCATCTTGAATATAAACATCTTATTTTTGATTTCTTAATAGCTTTTAAAACTTCTTTCCATCCAAAATACATATCAGCCCCACAAGTAGTGCCGGTTTTAATCATTTCTATACAAGTTAATAGAGTAGAATAATACATATCATTATCATTCATAGCATCTTCAATTGGAAAGATCTTATCATTAAGCCAATGCATTAAGTCTAATCCATCGTTAGTATTTCTAAATATTGACATTCCTAGATGCATATGAGTATTTATTAATCCGGGCATAACTACCATGTTTTTAGCATCTATTATTTCATCATATTCTCCATCATAATTTTTTTCAATCTTAATAATTGAGTCATTATCTATTACTATGTCTAAATTATCAATTAATTTTTCATTATTCATAGTAATTACTGTTCCATTTTTAATCAATTTTATCATTTCATTCACCTAATATAATTTTATATTAAAATATTAGTTATTTCAATGAAATAAAATTTATGATATATTAATTATAGAAAAAATATGGAGGATAGGACATGAAGAAAGAATATACATTTTTAACATTAAAAATATGTTTATGGGTTTTAATTATAGGTTGGATGAGTGTAATATTAACTGATTATTTATTAGTAAAAAATAAGAAGGAACCAATATTTTGCATAAAAAACGAGGTTATAGCATCATCCGATGGGAATACGCACATTTGTACTGGGCTTGGCTATAAGTACTATAATGCTATTAAAGAAACATATGTAATGAAAAAATTTATCCCTTTTTGGTCTGAACCTAAATTAGATGATACAAATGAATAGAACAATAAAAAAAATATTAATTTGTTTATTATTGGTTGAATTATTATTTATGTTTTCGTCTTGTTCTAAAAATGACGAATTGGAAGAAAAAATAGAATATCCAGAGGTAAATATAATGGATTATGACAAAATGGACAAATATGAAACTTCTTACATAGAAGAAAAAATAAAATATAATTATACTTTCTATTTTGATGACGATAAATGTATGAATGTATTAGTAAGTATAACTTTTAATAATGTAGAAGAAGCAAATAAATATTATGAATCAATAAAAGATGATAATGATTATATAAATTTAAATATAGAAAAAAACATAGTAAAATACTATTATAATTCAGAGAGTTTTATCTACATGATGTATTCAAAAGATATGATAATTGATTTATTATCTAAAAAAGATTTTATAATAGAATAATTTTATTGACAAATACATATTTTTATTGTATATTATATTTGTAATAAAAAAAGAAAGAAGTGTATCCACACTCACCTGATTGGTTAAACTAATAGGTAAATGCTTAATAATAAGTTTATAAGTGGATACGCAAGTATTCATTTTTTTATAGTTTTGGAGGTGTTTAGAATAGCTAAACAGAATGACGCTCTTATTAATGAGCAAATAAATTTTAATGAAGTTATAGTAATTGGACCTAATGGGGAAAAAATGGGTTTAAAACCTATTAATGATGCCAGGACATTAGCAAATTATGCAGGATTAGACTTAGTCTTAATGTCTGCAAATCCAACTCCTGTTTGCAAAATAATTGATTATAACAAATATCGTTATGAAAAAAGCAAAAAGGAAAAAGAGCAAAGGAAAAAGCAAATTTCTCAAAATTTAGAATTAAAAGAATATCGATTAAGTGTTACAATAGATGTTCATGACTTTGAAACTAAATTAAGAAATGCAACTGCATATTTACAAAAAGGTCATAAGGTAAAAGTATCTATTAAGTTTAAAGGAAGACAAATAGCTCATCCTGAATTAGGTAGAGAAGTAATACTAAAGTTCTGTAACAAATTAGAAGGAATTGCACAAAAGGAAAGCGAACCAAAACTAGAAGGTAGAAGTATGAGTTTAATACTTGCACCAATTAAATAGAAAGAAGGAGAAATATTATGCCAAAACAAAAATCACATGGTGGAATCAGCAAAAAAATTAAAGTTAGAGCTGGTGGAAGCACTAAAATAGGAAGACCTGGAGGAAATCATAATACAGGTAAGAAAAATACAAATTTTAACAGAAAAAATAGAAAAGGTACCTCTTTGAGCAAAGGTGACTCAAATAGATACAAGAAAGTAATATAAGGGGGAAGTTATGACAAGAGTTAAAGGTGGAACTGTTTCAAAAGACAGAAGAAGAAAAGTATTAAAGGAAGCTAAAGGTTATTTTGGAAGTAAGCACAGATTATATAGGACTGCTCAAGAACAAGTAATGCATTCAGGCGCATATAGTTATCAAGACAGAAAGAAAAGAAGCGGTGATTTTAGAAAATTATGGATTACTAGAATCAATGCTGCTTGTAGAATGAATAATATTAGCTACTCAAAATTTATTAATGGGTTATCTAAAGCAGGAGTATCTATTAACAGAAAAATGTTAAGCGAACTTGCTATTGCAGATCCAAATGAATTTGTTAAGCTAGTAGAGTTATCTAAATCAGCTTTAGAAGGTAAATTTATAAAAGAAGAAAAAAAAGAAGAAGTTATTAAAGAAAATAAAAAGGAAATAAAAGAAGATTTATCTAAATTAACTGTTGCTGAATTAAAAACATTAGCTAAAGATAAAAAAGTTGATGGTTATACTTCAATGAAAAAAGTTGAATTGTTAGAAGCATTAAAATAAGGATTATTCCTTATTTTAATTTATAAAAAAATAGTCAAAATTGACTATTTTAATCATTTATTTGGTGACCCATACGAGATTTGAACTCGTGAATGTCGCCTTGAGAGGGCGATGTGTTAACCATTTCACCAATGGGCCAATTAAAGTTATTTTTGCAAATAACTTTTAAATAATTCAATTCTTTTATTTATTGATTCTTTTGATAATAATTTTAATATTTCATATAAATCTGGTGTCATTGTTCTTCCTGTAATACAAACTCTTACAAGTTCACATAAATCACCGATTGAGCCAATATAACTATTAGGGTTTTCTTTAAATGCTTTTGTATCTGATGAAAAATTATATTTTGGACATAACTCTTTAATTTTATTAAACCAAACTTCTTTTTCATCGTTACTATTATATACATTATTAAAGTAATCTTCAAGTACTTGTATCTTATAAAAATCTTTTTTTATTATGTTATCATAATCATTAATTGAAAACAATTCATCAAACATATATGATATTTGAGTTTTTACATCAGAATATGAAGCTATATCTTTTCGTGGCCTTAAAATATTTCTTTCAATGTTTAGTATATTTATTGTATACTCTTTATTACCCTTTAATAATTCATAAAAATCTTTATCATAAATATTTAAATATTCTAAAGTATTATCATACAAAGTAGTTGCTTTTAATCTACTAAAATAAGTTTTAGAAATATTTAATAATTTTTCAATATCAAATAGTGAACCACTTTTAGACATTTTATCAAAAGTAAAAGTAAAATCATTTATATTCTTATCGGGGTTTTGATTATACCATTCTTCAAAATTTGAATTTAAAAGAGTAGCAAAATATAATTTAACAGCACTTTCTGGTATTCCTCTTTCATTATAAAAGTTAACAGCAGCTTCAGGATCTTTCCTTTTTGATAATTTCCTAATTATTTCTCCTTCTTTTTTATTAAGTGGAAGGATATGCGCATATTTAGGTATTTTAAATCCAAAAGACTTCCATATTTCTAAGTGATATGGGACTGAAGATATATATGAATCATCTCTTGTAACAGTAGTTACTCTCATCAAATGATCATCTACTACATGTGCAAAAGCATATGGAGGAATTCCATCAGATTTAATCAATACATGGTCAATATCATTTTCTGGTATTTCAATTTTTCCTTTTATTAAATCCTTAAACTCAATTCTTTTATTGAAATCACCAGTACTTTTTAATCTTAGTACCCAAGGAATATTATTTTTTATTTTTTCTTCAATTTCTTCATATGTTAAATTTCTACATTTTGCATACTTTCCATAATATCCAATTCTATCTTTTTTTTCACTTTGTATTTCTCTCAATTTAGAAATTTCTTCTTCCGTGCAAAAACATGGATAAGCTTTTCCAATAGATACTAAATATTTACCGAAAGCAGCATATATATTTTTTCTTTTACTTTGAACATAAGGACCATATTTTCCACCATTAATTGGGTCTTCATCGATACGATACTTGTATGTTTTTAAATCTTCCAATATTAATTCTGTACCATTTTCAATCGCACGTTTATCATCTGTATCTTCAATTCTTAATATAAATATACCATTAGTTTGATGAGCAAATGTTTCGGGTATAAAAGATGCAAATAAGTTACCCATATGCATTCTTCCCGTTGGAGAAGGGGCGAATCTGCAAACTTCAGCTTTATCGCTCAAATCTCTTTCTGGATATTCTTTTTCATAGTCCTCAATAGTTTTATCTACATTAGGGTATAGCAAATCTGCTAATTTTTTATAATCCATAATTTCACTTCCTTTATTGGTTGCCCTAGAAGGATTCGGACCTCCGGTGCTAGAGTCAGAGTCTAGAGCCTTACCGCTTGGCCATAGGGCAATTAACATTAATATTATACTATAAATAGACACAAAAAAATAGTATTAGATACTATTTTGAAAAAGTAAATAAAATTTTTACTTATATATTCTTAAACGTTTTACAGGCACTAAATTAATTTCATGTTCATAATATTCACCAATTAAACCATTTGCTAAATTAGAACACTCATATGTGATACCACTTTTAGTGATAAAAATTTTATCTATAATTAGCTTTTCTCCTAATTCAATAATACTATTATCTTCATAGTAATCTCCCCAAATATCTTTTCCATTTTTTGAAACTTGTGTAACTATTTCATCTCCAACATCATATTTAGTTTTCATTGTATCACTCCTTATATAAGAATGTATTATATATAAAAAAAGTTTAGTAGTCAAACAATTTTTGACAAAATAAAAATCACAAATTATTGTGATTTTATTTTCAACTTGGTGACCTGTACGGGATTTGAACCCGTGAGTGCACGCGTGAAAGGCGTGTGTGTTAACCATTTCACCAACAGGCCATTAAAAAAATGGTGGGCCTGAATAGACTTGAACTATCGACCTTGCGCTTATCAGACGCACGCTCTAACCAACTGAGCTACAAGCCCCTTTTTTTCATTGACTTTAATATTTTATAATATTTTAGAACTTTTTGCAACTATTTTTGATATAATTGTTGAAAAAATAAAAAAATATTGTATACTTAATATAGTAGATGGAGGATATATGTTAACAACAAGTTCAAATTTTTTAAATATATTAATAGCAATTTTTATATATAGTTGGATAGTAAGCATAATTTTTGGACTAGTAATATCAATATCTTATCCTATATTTAAAAAAACTGATAACGAAGATCCTGGAGCTTTTGTTCCTATATATAATTTGTTTTTATTATGCAAATTAAATGGGTATAGTGAAAAATATGGTTTGCTATTTTTAATACCGGGAGTGAATCTTATTATGATGATGTTAATGGCTTTTAAACTTAAAGATATATTCAAAACAGATGGACTCTTTAGTATAGGATTGTTATTTTTACCCGAAGTCTTTATACCTGTTCTTGCTTATGGCAATTATGGTGAAGAGAAAGAGGAAAAAGAAGAAAATACAAATGTAGCACAAGAAGAACCTGTTGATATTGATGTTGATAGTATATTTAAAACTCCTTCACAAGTGCGTGAATTGGAAAGTAAACCTTATAGAGCTAAAAAAGTGCAAGTTAATGAAAAATTTATTAACAGTGCTCCAGCTGAAGCAGAAAAAATTGAAAAGGTTGAAAAATAGAGATTATAAAAGACTTTTAAGTCTTTTTTTTTCGTGTTATAATTATATAGTGAGGGTAGATATATGGCAGAATATAATGAAAAATCAATTAAAATATTGGAAGGTTTAGAGGCAGTTCGTAAAAGACCAGGAATGTACATTGGAAGTACTGATAAAAAAGGACTTCATCACTTAGTATGGGAAATTGTAAATAATAGTATAGATGAAGTAATGAATGGTTATGGAAATAAAATAATTGTTACATTACACAAAGATGGAAGTGTTTCAGTTGCCGATGAAGGAAGAGGTGTTCCTACAGGTAAACACGAAAGCGGCAAAAGTACTCCTGAAGTAATTTATACTATCCTTCATTCTGGTGGCAAATTTGAAAGTGGAGGATATAAGGTAAGCGGTGGACTTCACGGAGTTGGTTCCTCTGTTGTTAATGCTTTATCTAAATGGATGAAAGTAACTATATTAAGGGATAACAAAATATCAGAAATAACATTTAAAAATGGTGGTAAAGTTGATAGTCCTTTAAAAGTTATTGGTACAACTAAAAAAACAGGGACTACTGTAAGATTCATGCCAGATGATGAAATATTTTCTACCATTAAGTTTAGCTACACAACGATATGTGAAAGAATGCAAGAAAATGCATTTTTAACTAACACCTTAACCGTTGAGGTGATAGATGAAGAAGATGAAAAAGATACTATATTTCATTATGATAATGGTTTAATATCATTTGTTGAATATATAAATGATGGCAAAAATCCAATACATAAAGTAATTGATATTCATGGTGAAAAAAATGGGATTATAGTGGATGTAGCTATGCAATATACTGAAAGCTATAATGAGAATATATTATCATTCGTTAATAATGTAAAAACATCTGATGGTGGTAGTCATGAAGTCGGCTTTAAAACAGGGTTAACAAAAGTATTTAATGATTATGTTAAATCAAATAATTTATTAAAAGGAAAAGATGCAAGTTTAGAAGGAAATGATGTAAGAGAAGGGTTAACCGCAGTAGTTAGTTTAAAAATTCCGGAAGATTTACTTCAATTTGAAGGTCAAACTAAAAACAAACTTGGAACTCCAATAGCTAAAAGTGTTGTAGAAAGTTTGGTATATGAAAAGTTAAGTTACTTTTTAGAAGAGAATAAGGAAAGTGCATCTAAGATAACAGATAAAGCTTTAAAGAGTAAAATTGCTCGCGAGGCGGCTAGAAAAGCAAGAGCTGAAGCAAGAGCTGGCAAAGGCAAAAAAGGTATTGAAAAGGTATTATTAGGAAAACTTACTCCTGCCGGTAGCAAAGATTATAAAAAGAATGAATTGTTTTTAGTAGAAGGAAACTCTGCTGGAGGAACTGCAAAAAGTGGAAGGGATAAAACACATCAAGCAATATTACCTTTAAGGGGTAAAGTTATTAATAGTGAGAAAACTTCACTTACAGAATTACTAAAAAATGAAGAAATAAAAATGATTATACATGCAATTGGGGCTGGATTTGGTCCGGAGTTTTCGGTTGAAGATTCAAATTATGGAAAAGTAATAATAATGACCGATGCCGATGATGATGGTGCTCATATTCAAATACTTCTTTTAACATTTTTTTATCGTTATATGAAACCATTAATAGAAAATGGAATGCTTTATATAGCAAGACCACCATTATATTTAGTTAAGTATGGTAAAGATCACAGATATTTTGATTCAAATGAAGAATTGAACGAGTTTAAAAACAATTTTAAGGGTGCTTTTTCTATTCAAAGATATAAAGGTTTAGGTGAAATGAATGCGGATCAATTATGGGAAACTACAATGGATCCATTTAATAGAAGTATAGTTAGAGTTTCAATTGAAGATGCCCATTTAACTGAAAAAAGAGTAAGTGTTTTAATGGGAGATGCAGTTGAACCACGTAAAGAATGGATAGAAGAAAATGTTGATTTTTCATTAGAAGACGACTTTAGGAGGTATGAATAATGGCAAAAAAAGAAGAAAAAACATTAATTGAAAAAATATTTGATTATTCTCTAGAAGAAATAATGGGCGATAGATTTGGAAGATATTCAAAATATATTATTCAAGATAGAGCACTACCGGATGTTAGAGATGGTTTAAAGCCAGTTCAAAGAAGAATATTATTTTCTATGTATAAAGACAAAAACACATATGATAAGCCTACTAGAAAGTCAGCTAAAGCAGTTGGTAATGTAATGGGACAATATCATCCGCATGGAGACTCAAGCATTTATGACGCGATGGTTCGTATGAGTCAAAATTGGAAACAAAGAGAAATATTAATTGATATGCAAGGAAATAATGGTTCAATTGATGGAGATGGTCCTGCCGCAATGCGTTATACAGAAGCAAGGCTTTCAAAAATAAGTAATGTATTACTTAAGGATATTGATAAATGTACTGTTTTGATGGCGCCAACTTTTGATGATGAAGCTTTAGAACCAACTGTTTTACCAGCTCATTTTCCTCATTTGCTTGTAAATGGAGCAAATGGAATATCAGCGGGTTATGCTACAAATATACCGCCGCATAATTTGGGTGAAGTAATTGATGCTACAATTAAAAGAATCGATAGTCCGAATTCTAGAATTGAAACAATAATGGAATGTATTAAAGGCCCAGATTTTCCAACTGGTGGAACAGTAGAAGGAAAAGAAGGTTTACTTTCTTCTTATAAAACAGGTAAAGGTAAAGTAGTTGTTAAATCTAAATATGAATTTATAAAAGAAAAAGGTATGGAAAAAATAGTTATACATGAAATTCCATATGATACTTTAAAATGTAATATTATAAGAAAAATTGAAGAGATAAGAATTGATAAAAAGATTGATGGTATTATTGAAGTTAGAGATGAATCTGATAAAAACAATAATTTGAGAATAGTAATTGATTTAAAAAAAGATTCAAATAAAGATTTAATAATTAATTATTTACTTAAAAATACCGACATGCAAATAAATTACAATTTCAATATGGTGGCTATTGTAAACAGAAGACCTAAAACTTTAGGAATTTTGGAAATTCTTGATGCTTTTATTGCACATAAAAAAGAAGTTGTCTTAAAAAGAACAAGATTTGATCTTGAACATGCTGAAGCCAGAATACATATTTTAGAAGGTTTTATAAAAGCCCTTGATATATTAGATGAAATTATAAAAACAATTAGAAAAAGTAAAAATAAATCGGATTCAATTGAAAATTTAATGAATGAGTACAAATTTACTAAACTTCAAGCCGAAGCAATAGTAAATATGCAATTATATAAATTAACTAATACTGATGTTACTGATTTGAAAGAAGAGCATTCTAATTTACTTATATTAATTGATGAATTAAAGAGTATTTTAGAAAGTGAAGAAAAACTTAAAAGTGTAATGAAAAATGAACTTAAAGAAATAAAGCATGAGTATGCTACTCCTAGAATTACTCAAATTAAGGACGAAGTAAGTGAAATAATAATAGATGAAACAGATTTAGTTTCTAAAGAAGATTTTATTGTATCAGTGTCAAAAAGTGGATATATAAAGAAAATATCATTAAAATCATATACTGCTTCTACTAATGAAATTCCTGGTGTAAAAGAAGGGGATTACATTGAAGGTTTATATAAGTTAAACAATTTAGATACATTAATATTATTCACTAGCAAAGGAAACTATTTATATTTACCAGTTAGAAATATAAATGAATTTAAATATAAAGATATAGGCAGTCATATAAATAATATAATTAATGTTAGTGAAGAAGAGCATATTATTAAGAGCATGGCTGTTACAAAAACAGATGATTTTATTGTAACAGCATTTACTAAACTTGGTATGACTAAAAGAATGAGTATTAAAGATTTTGAAGTCACAAGATATTCTAAACCTGTAATGATGTTTAAACTTAAAAATAATGATGAGTTAATAAGTGTATCTAGAATTAGTGAAGAAGAAGTTTTATTAATTACTAAATGTGGAATGTCTTTAAAATACAAAACTTCAGAAATTCCTCTTTTGGGGCTTAAGACTAGTGGAGTTAAATCAATTAAACTTGGTAGTGAAGACTATGTGATTAATGCCTTTATAATAAATCCTAATAAAGAGTTTGTTACTATATTTACAGATAAAAACACATCTAAAAGAGTGAAAATAAGTGATATTAATTTAATTTCAAGAGCTAAAAAAGGAATCAAAATAATAAATAGTCCTAAATCTAAAAAATATAACATTATTAATGCTTTTAATTCTTCGTCTAAAACAATTTTTGGTATATTAAGAGAAGATATTGCTTATATTAAATCAAGTGATATAAATATAATGGATACTAAAAGTGTTGGAAGTGTAATTTCAAAAAAAGAAATAAATAGCATATTTTTATTATCAACTCTTAAAGTTATTAAAAAAGAAGTTGAGATAAAAGAAGAAATTATTGAAGAAGTAAAAAAAGAAGTAACTCCTAAAGAAAAGAAATTGACAATGAGTGATTTCTTTGATGAATTTAAATTATAGAAAAGCATAAAATATCATAGGTGAAATATCTATGAAAGATAAAGAAGAGTTTAAAATATTTATAAATAAAAATCCTTCTTTTGCTACTTATGTAAAAAGTGGTAAAACTTCATGGCAAAAGTTATACGAATTATATACTTTGTATGATGAAGATTCAAAAGTATGGGATGAATATAAAAAAGAGGAAGTAGTGGAAAAAGCAGCTTCTTCTTTATCTTTAGCAAGTATAATTAATAGTTTGAAAGGAATAAATCTTGACAGTTTTCAAAATAATTTATCAAGCATACAAAAAGCAGTAGGCTTTTTGGAAGAATTTACTAGAAAAGAAGACAAAAAAGATAGTACAACAAAGTCAAAATTAAAAGATGAAAATATTGATAGATTTTATAGTGATTAAATGAGATTTGAAATTCAATTAAAATTAAAAGAGAATCCTCTATATATAAAGTTTATTAGAGAAAATTCCCAGTGGTATAAGATACTTAATAGAAACCCCGAAATGTTTAATAAAATGATTGATGAAATGAAAGAAAAATATAAATTAAGAACTACAGATAAAATAAATAATGTTGTTGATAGTGTAGATTTAATTACTAAATTTATTAAGGTAGTAAATGAATAGAGTAGAATTATCTACTCTGTTTTTTTAGTTGCAATGTCCTATGTTCATTCATTTGTTTATATTGTGACTCTAGTAAAGAACTATATGAATAAAAATCTTCACTTTTTTCATTAGGAAATTCTGCATAAAAATCATTTAGTGTTTTAGAAAAATTGAAATATTCTTCTCTCCCACAAATTTCTAAAATTTCATTTTTATTTAATGAAAAACGAGTACTAGTTAATTCTTTTCTTTGACTATTATAAAAATTTTCTATAAAAGGTAGTAGGAAATCGTAGCTTGAACTGTAAGAATCAAAAGGATAACATTTATCTAAAAAATTTCCACCATTTTTTTTGAATATTTGGTAAATCTTTTTTGTTTCTATTTCAGTTGTTGCTTCTTCTAAAAATATATCGGAGTAAAAATCTTCGGGTGCAACAAGTCCCCATTTTTCTATAATTTTTTCATCAGCTATTCCTAATAATTGTGAAGTAATAGAATGAATTGCTTCGTGAATTAAGCATCCATCATTTGAAAAAAATAGTGGAATAAAAACAAATCTTTTATATTTATCATCTTCAAATATTGCCTTCATACAAACAAAATTTTTGTAGAAAATCGCATTAAAAGTTTCTAATGCTTCTTTACTATACTTTCCGTTTTCATCAGATGAATATATAATTCTATTTATTGTACCACTATGCATTTTTCTTATAGAATTTTTTATAGTTTCAAGTTTTTTTTGTAAAATTTTTAGTTCTTTTTTTTCTGTTTCACTTTTTGTTTTAGTAGCTTTTAAATATTTATTAAAGTGTTCATAAATATAAAAAATAAAATCTGTATTATTAAATCTATCAGTAATTATTTCTCTATACTCTTCGCCATAATATTCAATTAATGACTCTAAAAGTATAGATTTATTTTGTAAAAATCCTGTTTTTATTTCATTTTTATACTTATCTAATATATTCATGAACTCCCCCAATGACTATAGATATTTTTGTAAAATGCCCACTGATTCTTGCTGAAACTTTAACAATTTATTTAAAAGCTTAATAGTACTTTTTTCAGCTTTACCTCTATAATCTTCCATTTTACGTTTACTTTCAATTATACCCATAGTATAACCCCTAATTAAAATATCTGCAATATTTGAATCGGAATTGTCTTCATCTATTTCTGTTATCATAGCTGAGTTGGCAGCAATGGATGTTATTAGATTAGCACCTATTTTTTTGATGCCATCTTTTTCTAATATTTTTTTAGTATTTTCATAAATGCATTCATATTCTTTTAACTCACTACTTATATCTTTCTTTATCTTGTTGTCTTTTTTCTTTAAAATATTTAAAAGTTTTGTTAAACTTTTAACACCCATATCTGATGTTTTATAGATATGTAATAATAATTCATTATTTGATTCCATTTTCTCACCCATTAATAGTATTATCAAAATAATAGTATTATTGTTGGTAATAAATGGAATTATTTATTATATTTTAATGATAAAACTCTTTCTTGAGTTTTTACATCTTCTAAAATCAGATTTTTTAGCTCATCATTTGATTGCCTATGATAGTTTAAAAAAGCTTGTAAAAATTTTAAATATGGTTTTGAGTTCATCTTTGCTACTTTTGTAAATTCATTAAATATAGATAAATAGCTTACGCGACCCCAATCCATCCTTATAGTGCCAGGATAATTTGAAAATAATTTTTCTTTATAAACATAAATCATACTTGGATCTGTTAAAAAAACATTATCTCTATGCACTATTTGACTTTGAAAAGAACATACTCGATAATAACCTTTTATACTACTTATTATTATACATGGTCTTCCACGATATTCACCGTGTTTATCTTTAATAATTTCACCATCACGGTTTTGATATTCTAAACCTTTGACAATAATAATATTTCCATTATTGTGTAACATACGGGTTACCTCCTTTAATAATTGTGCATTATTATAACAATTTTCTATTTAAATTTCAAGGTTTTATTGATATAATAGGAAAGTGATTTTATGGAACAAGAGAAAATTAGAAATTTTTCAATAATAGCGCATATTGATCATGGTAAATCTACTTTAGCAGACAGAATACTTGAAACATGTGGTGCGATTAGTGAAAGGGAAAAAAAGAATCAAATATTAGACAATATGGATTTAGAACGTGAAAGAGGTATCACTATTAAATTAAATGCAGTGGAACTTAATTATAAAGGTTATACTTTGCATTTAATAGATACTCCAGGACATGTTGATTTTTCATATGAAGTAAGCAGAAGCTTAGCAGCCTGTGAAGGAGCTATTTTAGTTGTTGATGCTACTCAAGGAATTGAAGCACAAACTTTAGCAAACTTGCATCTTGCCCTTGATAATAAACTTAAAATTATACCTGTTATAAATAAAATAGATCTTCCGGCGGCCGACCCAGCCAAGGTTAAAAGAGAATTATGTGATTTAATAGGTTTTGATGAAGATGAAATAATTTTTTGTAGTGCTAAAACCGGAGAAGGAATAAGTGAATTATTGGACGCAATTATTGAAAGAATTCCAAATCCCAAATCAACTCTACCCGCATTTAGAGCTTTAATATTTGATAGTTATTTTGATTCCTATAAAGGTGTAGTGACTTTGATAAAAGTTACTGATGGGGCTATATCAGTAGGTGACAAAATAAGAATGATGTCAAATGATAAAATTTATGAGGTTTTAGAACTTGGTAAACATACCCCCAAAGAAAAACTATTAAAAACATTAAGTAAAGGCGAAGTAGGATATTTAAGTGCCAGTATTAAAAGCATTGGAGATGTGAGAGTAGGGGATACTATATGTAAGAGTGGTGAAGTAGTGGAGGCACTGCCAGGATATAAACCAATGAAACCAATGGTATATTCCGGACTTTACCCAATAGACTCATCAAAATATAATATGTTAAAAGAGGCTCTTCAAAAATTAAAACTCAATGATGCAGCTCTTGTGTTTGAACCGGAAACTTCAACAGCTTTAGGATTTGGATTTAGATGCGGATTTCTTGGACTTCTTCATATGGAAATAATTGAAGAGAGAATAGAAAGAGAATTTAATATTGATCTAATCGCAACATCACCCTCAGTTATTTACGAAATTGAATTGACTAATAAAGAAATAATGTTTATAGATAGTCCAAGCAAAATGCCAGAAGCTATTAAAATCAATTCTATAAAAGAACCGTTTGTACTTGCTAATATATATGTTCCAAGTGAATATGTGGGCCCAGTTATGGAACTATGTCAAGATAAAAGAGGCATATATAAAACAATGGAGTACATTGATGAAAAAAGGGTAAATATTGTTTATGAAATACCTTTGTCAGAAATTGTATATGACTTTTTTGACAAATTAAAAAGTTTTACAAAGGGTTATGCTTCCTTGGATTATGAATTTATAGGTAATGAATTAAGCAAACTTGTAAAAATGGATATACTTTTAAATGGAGAATTAATAGATGCATTAAGTATTATTGTGCATAAAGATTCAGCATATAAAAGAGGAAAAATAATAGTAGAAAACTTAAAAAAACTTATACCTCGTCAAATGTTCAGTGTTCCTATTCAAGCAGCCATTGGATCTAAAATAATAGCGAGAGAAGATATACCTGCTATGAAAAAGAACGTTTTAGCTAAATGCTATGGTGGAGACGTATCTAGAAAAAGGAAACTATTAGAAAAGCAAAAAGAAGGTAAAAAAAGAATGAAACAAATAGGCAGTGTTTCAATTCCTGAAGAAGCATTTTTGGCAGTTTTAAGCAATGATGAAAATGAATAAATAGTAATAGATTTTTATTAATATCTTTGATATAATGTAGTTGTGATAATATGAGAAGTATTTATATTCATATTCCTTTTTGTAAAAGCATTTGCTCTTATTGTGATTTCTGTAAAATGATTTACAATTCTAATTGGGCAAACACTTATTTAGATGAACTAAAAAAAGAAATTAATACCTATTATGAAGATGATGAAATTAAGTCTATCTATATTGGTGGAGGAACACCATCTTCATTAAATAATGAAGAATTAAAAAAATTATTTGAAATAATAAAAACTTTTAAATTAATTAAAAATTGTGAGATTACTTTTGAAATGAATGTTAATGATATCAATGATGAAATATGCAGAATATTAAAAGATAATATGGTTAACAGAATAAGTGTTGGGATAGAATCATTTGATCAAATGAATTTAAAATTCTTAAATAGAAAACATACTATGAAAGAAATTAATAACAAAATCAATTTATTGAAACTATATAATTTTAATAACATAAATGTTGATTTAATATATGCACTTCCTATTGAGACGTTTACTACATTTAAGAAAGACTTAAATAAAATATTAAAGTTAAATGTAAATCATATAAGTACATACTCATTAATTATTGAAGAAAACACCGTTTTATATAATAATAAAGTAAAAAATATTGAAGAAGAACTTGATTACAAAATGTATCAATATATTTGTAAGACTTTAAGAAAAAAGGGTTATATTCATTATGAAGTAAGCAATTTTGCAAAAGAAGGATATGAATCAATCCATAATTTAACTTATTGGTACAATGATGAGTATTATGGATTTGGACTAGGAGCTTCAGGATATATAAATGGCGTTAGGTATGATAACACAAGAAGTTTAAATAAATATATAAATAGTTCTTACAGGGTTAATGAATATTTTGTTTCTAAAAAAGAAGAAATGGAAAATGAAGTAATGCTTGGTCTTAGATGCTTAAAAGGAATAGATATATACAACTTTTATAAAAGATTCAATGAAAATATTCAAGATGTATTTAATATAAAAGAACCTGTAAAAAAAGGTTTGCTTGTTTTAAAAGATAAATACTTAATGATACCTGAAGAAAAAATATATATAATGAATGAAATAATAAATAATATTATTAACACAAAATAAAACCCTTAAAAGGGTTTATTTTTCTTATGGCGGAGTAGGAGAGATTTGAACTCTCGCACCAGTTTCCCGATCTACACCCTTAGCAGGGGCGCCTCTTCAGCCACTTGAGTACTACTCCATAACTACCTAAATATTTTACTACATTTTTTATTTTATGTCAATTTTTATTATTTATTTACAAACTCCCATATTTATTATAAAATTAACATAGGTGGTCATATGAAAAAAGGATTTACTTTAATTGAACTTCTTGCTGTAATTGCACTTTTAGCTACATTAATGGTATTTGTTGTTCCCAATGTGTTAAAAACATTATCTAATAGTAAAACAAGTTTAAGCAGCATTCAAAAGAAGCAACTAAAAGAGGCAGTTGAATTATATATACGTGATACTTGTATAGACCCAATTGAAGATACTACGTGTACATTGGAAGCAAAAACAGCAACAAATTTAATAACCAATGGTGGATTTGAAGATGGGAC
>CAZLNV010000020.1:0-16983 GCA_964561095.1 uncultured Muribaculaceae bacterium
AAAAAAGCTTTACAAATAATAACTGGTATAAAAAAAGAGGATTAATCCTCTTTTTAAATATCTAAAGTTTCAATTTCAGTTTCCTCTTTAGAATTATTTTTTAAATCTGTTAAAGATAAGTTGGTTTTTAGATTAAAGTCTTTATAACTTGATAAATCATTTTCCAAATCTATTATTTTTAGTATTTCTTCAAATGAAGTTTTGCCTTCAACCACTTTTTCAAGACCATCTTGAAGTAAAGTTATAACATCTCCTGTATATACTAATTTTCTAAGTTCAACTTTAGGAAGAGAATTAACAATTGCATCTTTTATATTTTCTGTTATTCTAAGAACCTCAAGAATTGCTATTCTTCCTCTATATCCGTGAGAGCATTCAGGGCATCCATCAGGATTTGGATGAAGAAGTTCGGCTACATCAATATTTAAAACTTTTTTAAATACATTCTTTTCATAATCAGTAGCTGGTTTTCTAATTGCACATTTAGGGCATATTTTTCTAGCTAATCTTTGTGAGATAATACCAGTTAAAGCACTACCAAGCAAATATCTTTCAATATCCATATCAGTTAATCTTTCTATTGTATTTAGTGAGTTGTTTGTATGGATAGTTGAAAGTACTAAGTGACCAGTGATACTTGCTCTAACAGCCATTCTAGCTGTTTCAGAGTCTCTTATCTCACCAATCATTATTATATTAGGATCTTGTCTTAGTACACTTCTTAATACTTGTTCAAAGGTAAGTCCTATTTCAGACATAACTTGAACTTGATTAATGCCTTTAATATCCATCTCAATGGGGTCTTCAACAGTAATTATATTAACATTTTCTGTATTTAATTTTTGAAGTATAGAGTAAACTGTAGTAGATTTACCAGTACCAGTAGCCCCGGTAACCAATATAATTCCATTAGGTACTTTTATCATTTTATTAATTTTTTCTAAGCTTCTTTGACTAAATCCTAGGGTATCTAAACCTTTTAAACTCTGAGAATAATCAAGTATACGAATAACTATTTTTTCACCATTATTTGTAGGTAAGCAAGAAACACGAAGATCCAATACTTTATCTTCGATTTTATTTTTAATTGCACCATCTTGTGGAAGTCTTGTTTCCATGATGTTCATACCAGCAATCATTTTAATACGGCTAATCATATTTCTTTGGTATTTCTTTTCAATAATACCATAATCCATAAGTTCGCCATCTATTCTAATTCTTAATTTCAAATTTTCCTTAGTAGGATCAAAATGAATATCGGAAGCATTTTTATTTACTGCATCTAATATTATTTCATTTGCAATTTCAACAATTGGTATTTTCTCAAAATCAAATTGCTTCATAAATGTCTCCCTTTATATTCTTTCTACTTTATTATACATTATTGAATTTTTATTTTCAACTACTTTTGTTTTTAATATTTATTTGATATAATCTTTGTAGAAAGCGTTGGTGAATTATGAGTAAAAAGGGATTTACATTAACAGAAATGTTAGCGGTTATTGTTTTATTAGGTATTTTAATGACATTCACTGTAGTATCAGTTGCAAAAATCAGAGAAAATTCAATAAATAATTTATATAATGATAAAATTATATATGTAGAAACAGCTTCAAAAGAATGGGGAAATGATAATTTAAATGGTTTAAGTGAAGGATGCACATATGTTAGTGTTAATGTTTTAATTACTGGGGGTTATATTTCAGGAGATAATGATGATAAAAGTGCTTTGCTGGACCCGAGAAATAATGGATTAAACTTAAATAATAATTGTGTATGTGTAAAATACACAAATATTTATAAAGACAATGAAAATATCTCAACAAACAGATATGAAGTAACTTCGGAATATACCGGATCCACTTGTGGAGGAGAATAGAATATGAAATTAAAAAATAATTACTTTTTTACTTTAAAAGAAAATGTAAAAGATGAAGATAGTATAAGTGGGAATTTATTAGTTAGAAGCGGAATGATCAGAAGAACTTCTAGCGGTATTTATATGTTTTTACCACTTGGAAATAAAGTATTAGAGAATATAAAGAAAATCATAAGAGAAGAAATGAATAAAAAGGGCGCTACAGAATTGTTAATGCCATCACTAATACAAGAAGATGTTTATGTTGCAAGTGGCAGAAGAGAAAGATTTGGAAAAGATATGTTTAGCTTTAAAGATAGATTTGATAAAAACTATTGTTTAGGACCAACTCATGAAGAATTATTTACTATGGCTGCTTCATATTATATAAAAAGTTATAAAAATTTACATTTTAATTTATATCAAATAGGAGATAAATTCAGAGATGAGCCAAGACCTAGATTTGGACTTTTAAGAGTAAGAGAATTCTTAATGAAAGATGCATATACATTTGATAGTAATGAATTAGGATTAGACTTAAGTTACAAAGATATGTATGAGGCATATAAAAATATTTTTAATAGGATGAAACTAAATTATCTAGTAGTTGAGTCTGACTCTGGTGCAATGGGCGGAATGCTTTCTGAAGAGTTTCAAGCAATTAATAAAATTGGTGAGGATAAATTAGTGTTTTGCACTAAATGCTCATATACATCAAATATAGATATTGCATATTCAAAGCAAGAGTTTATTAAAAATGATGAAAAAGAAAAAAAATTAGAAAAAACATATACTCCAAATATGAAAACCATTGAAGAAATTTCAACATTTATGAACGAAGTTCCAAATAAATTCATCAAATCTCTTATTTATAAAACTGATAAATATTTTGTTATGGTATTAGTTAGTGGAGATGAAGAAATAAATGAAACTAAATTAAAAAGAGTATTGAAAACAAGTGTATTAGAATTGGCCAGTGAAGAAGAAATTGCATCAATAGGTTACATTAAAGGATTTATTGGGCCAATTGATGCAAAAATAAAAGTAATTGCTGATAATAAAATAAAATATATTAAGAATGGAATAACTGGTGCAAATAAAAAAGACTATCATTTAAAAAATGTTAATTTAAAAGATTTTAATGTTGATCAATATGCTGATATTACATTTGTAAAACCTGGAGAAAGATGCCCAATATGTGGAGAAAAATTGTCTTTTGAAAATGGTGTAGAAATAGGTAACTTATTTAAGCTTGGAACAAAATATAGTGAATCAATGAATTTATATTTTCCTAATGAATTAGGTGAATTAAAACCAGTATATATGGGAAGTTATGGCATAGGATTGGGAAGATGCATTGCATCTATAGTTGAAGAACATCATGATGAAAAAGGTATAATATGGCCAATTGAAGTAGCACCTTTTAAGGTTGGAATTGTCTTAATAGATCCTAAAAACGAAAAAATATTAAATGAAGGAAATGCTTTATATGGTAAATTAAATTCACTCGGTATTGAAACACTTCTAGATGATAGAGGCGAAAGACCAGGAGTTAAATTTAATGATATGGATTTGATAGGGCTTCCAATTAGAATAGTAATAGGCAATAAAATTAATGAAGGTATAGTTGAATATAAAAATAGAAATAGTAATCAAGTATTTGAACTTTCAATTAATGAAGCAATTAATAAAATTAAAGAAACTATTGGTGATTTTAATGAATGAGGCAATAGAATTTAAAACTGTTGAAGAATTGTATAAAAGATTAAAACCAGCATTATATTCTAAAATTACCGAATTAAAAAGAACGGGATTAGACTATATTAAAGAAGAAGATATTTGGAATTATTTAATGGGTTCTAGTTGGAAAGAAAAAACAAATTTAACATTGGCAGAAATGACAAGTGACATATTATATTTAAATAATAGTGAAATCACTTCATATGCATTAAGCATATTAAAGGGTAGTCAAAGAAATATAAACACGGAGGAAAAAGATTTATTATGAAAAAATTTACCAAATTAATTATTTTATGTATAGTTATATTAATTTCTTGCTTATTGATTTTTATTCCAACATTAAAAAACATTAATTTTGGTTTAGATTTACAAGGGGGATTTGAAATACTTTATAAAGTTGAACCATTAGTTGACGGAGAAGAATTAACAAAGAATGATCTAAACAATACTTACAAAGCTATCGTTAATAGAATTGATACACTTGGTGTTAGTGAACCTGTAATAACTATAGAAGGTAACAATACTTTCAGAATTCAATTACCCGGGGTTAAAGATGAAAAAGAGGCAAAAGAAATAATAAGTACAATTGGATTATTATCATTTAGAGATACAAATGATAATCTTTTAATGACTTCTGAAATATTAGGTAAAAATGGTGCTTCGGCGGATACTAATTCAGAAACATTAAAACCTATTGTTAAGTTAGATATTAAAGATAGTAATAAATTTTACAATGTAACAAAAGAAATAAGTACTTCTTCAGATAATAGAATTGTAATATGGTTAGATTATGATTCAAGCACAGATTCATTTGCTTCTCAAGAAGATACTTGTGGGGAAAATGAAAATAATAAATGCTTATCAGCAGCTTATGTATCCGAAGGGTTAAATTCTTCTTCAGTTATCATAGAAGGCAATTTTACCAAAGAGAAAGTAGAAAGACTAGTAGATTTAATAAATGCTGGAAGCCTTCCAACAAAACTAGTAGAAGATTCTACTCCCCATTCTGTTAACGCTTCATTTGGTTATAAAACAATAGAGAAGTGTGGTATAGCTGGAATAATTACAATATTATTTATCTCTATCTTATTAATATTTAGATATAGATTTTGTGGATTAATTAGTAGTATTTCTTTAATACTTTATTCGCTTTTAATATTTTTAATATTTAATGGATTGAAAGGTGTATTAACGCTTCCAGGAATAGCCGCCTTAATACTAGGAATTGGTATGGCTGTAGACTCAGCAATTATTGCAATTGAAAGGATTAAAGAGGAATACAATAATAATAATTTATCAGAAGCTTACAAAAATGGAACAAAAAGAAGCTTGTCAGCAATATTAGACGCAAATATAACTACATTTATAATTGCTTTAATACTTTATATTTTTGGTGAAAGCACAATAAAAGGATTTGCAACTATGCTAATAATTTCTATAATAGTAACTATTATTTCAATGGTTATTATCAATAGAATACTAATAAAACTTGCTGTTAATAGTGATTACTTTAAAAATAAACCCGCTTGTCTTTTTGGAGTAAAAAAGGAGACACCAAAATTTAATTTTAAAACGTCAAATAAATATGCTTTAATCACTTTTATAATTATTTTTATAGCTGGAATTGTTTTCTATTTTGTAAATGGAATAAATTTGGGTGTGGATTTTTCTGGTGGTACAAGTATAAATATGACTAGTAATGAGAAAATAGATTTGGATAAAGTTGAAACTATACTAAAAGATTATGATTTGCAAGAATACAATTATTATATGGGCAGTGAGAAAGAAGCATATGCAAAATTAAATAATATAGTTGATGATGCAGGAACAGAAAAAATAACTACAGAACTTAAATCTCTTGGAATTGATACTTCTATTAATGAAATAAGTACTATGGTAGTTGAGAATTTAACAAAAAATGCTATCTATAGTTTACTAATTTCTTTTATAGCAATTATAATCTACATAGCTATAAGATTTAATTTTAATTTTGGAATATCTGGGTTAGTTGCTCTAATTCATGATGTAGTACTAATAATTATTACATTTATAATTTTTAAGTTGCAATTTAACTTCATAATAGTGGCGGCACTTTTAACTATAATCGGATACTCAATAAATGACACCATTGTTGTATTTGATAGAATAAGAGAGAATATAAAATCATATAAAGGTGGTGTTAAAACAAAAGAAGAATTAACAGAGATAATGAATTCAAGTATGAATGATGTTATTAACAGAAATATTTTAACTACCATTACTACTATAGCTGCCGTATTATCATTAATGATATTAGGAGTAAATGAAATATTTACATTTAATATAGCCTTATTAATTGGTTTAATTGGCGGTGCTATTTCATCTATATTTTTTGCTCCTAATTTATGGTTATTTTTAGAAAGTAAAAATATAGGTAAAATTAAAAAGAAAAAAACACTAGATGAAATAGATGAAATGTCTATAAAAGGAATAAATTCCTAAGGAGAGTGTATGGAAAAATTGATTTCTTATCAAGATTTAGTTGATAAAATATCAGAATATATGTCTAAAGATGATATTGAATTAATTAATAAGTATTATGAAGAAGCAAAATTAATTTTTGAAGATATGAAAAGAGAAACTGGAGAAGATTATATATATCATCCTATCGCAGTGGCCTACACCTTGGCTGACTTAAAAATGGATTCAATAACTATTGGTAGTGCTTTAATACATGAAGCAATTACTTTAAATAAAAGAACCTTTGAAGAGATAAAAGAAAAATTTGGTGAAGAAACTGCTATAATTTTACAATGTATTTCTAAAATAAGTGGTCTGAAAAGAACATTTAAAAAGGAAAATAATACTGAAAGATATAGAAGAATTATAGTTGGTCTTGCGGAGAATCCCAAAGCACTATTTATTAAATTTGCAGATAGACTTCATAATATGAAGACTATTTATGTTAAAGATGAGGAACATCAAAAAGAAATAATTGACGAAACAACAAACATTTTAATACCAATTGCTCATAGATTAGGTGTTAAAAAGATAATGAGTGAACTAGAAGATCAATGTTTAAAATATTCTCAACCAAAAGAATACAACTTAATATTAAAAAAAATCAATGATTCAAAGGAAGTTCTTGAAGAAGACTTACTAAACATGAAGGAAGAAATTGTAGAATTATTAGAATCTCATAATATAAAATTTAAGATATTAAGTAGAGTAAAATCAGTTAGAGGAATTTATATTAAATTACATGTAGGGAAAAAATGGGAAGATATATATGATTTATTAGGAATTAGAGTATTAGTAAATAAAACTGAAGAATGTTATCTTGTAATAGGTTTAATTCATTCAAAATATAGATCTATTCCAAAAAGATTTAAGGATTTCATTGCAAATCCTAAAAGTAATATGTATCAAAGCTTACATACTACTGTTTTTGGTGTAAATAACAGGATGTATGAAATTCAGGTTAGAACTTATGAAATGGATGAAATAGCTGAAAGTGGAGTTGCATCTCATTGGTCATACAAAGAAAAAACAGATGGCAAAATAAAAACTGATATGGAAACCAGATTAGAAACCTTCAGAGCATTAATTGAATCAAAAGATATGGATAACAATATGTCATTCTTTAAAAATATAAATGCAGAGTTAAAAAATAAAGAAGTGTATGCGTTCACGCCAAAAGGAGACGCAATAGAATTGCCATATGGTTCTACGCCTATAGATTTTGCATATAGAATACATTCGGAAGTTGGCAATACCACTATCAGTGCTATAGTAAATGGTAAAATTGTTAAACTTGATTATATTATTGAAGATGGTGACATAATTGAACTTAACACGAGAAAAGGTGGATCACCTAACAAAAATTGGTTAAAATTTGTAAAAACAGAACAAGCAAAAGGAAGAATAAAATCATACTTTTATAAAAAAGAAAAAGATAAAATGCTATCTATTGGAAAAGAAATGCTTGAAAATGAAATTAAAAAGAAAAACTTAGATATTAACTTAATTTTAACAGAAGAAAATACTAATAAAATACTTGAAGACTTAAAATTAGATAATATGGATGATGTATATTTTAATATTGCAATATTAAAGTTTTTACCAAATACAATAATAAATAAAATATTACCAAAAAAAGAAAAAATATTTGTACCTAAAGAAACAAAAACAACAATTAATAATGATATTTTGGTTGAAGGAAAAACAAATGTTTTGTCATCGTTAGCTTCTTGTTGTAATCCTGTTTATGGAGAAGAAATAGTTGGATATGTGACTAGAGGTTCTGGAATAAAAATTCACACTAAAGATTGTGTAAATATAGATTTAAATGATTCAAGAATTGTAAAAGTCGAATGGAATACCAAATCTGAAAACACATATACAGTATTTTTAAATTTGTATGTTTTAATAGGTAACGAGAATGTCAGTGATATAATAACTCTTGCAACAAAAAGTTCTATAAATATTGAGGGATTTAATTTAATGAAAAAATCTGATAGTTCATATTATTACAAAATAAATTGTAGAGTAAAAAACAAAGAAGATTTAAAAAAATTTGAAAGTGATTTACTATCAATAAACTATATAACTAAAGTAGAAAGAGTTGGTAAATAATGAAAATATTATTACAAAGAAGTAAAGAAAGTAGTGTAGAAATAGGCAAAGAAATAGTTCGAAAAATTAACAAAGGATTAGTTTTATTTGTGGGTTTTACTTATAATGATAATGAAAAAATAATAGATAAAATGATAGATAAAATAATTCATTTTAGGATATTTGAAGATGAAAAAGGTTTAATGAATTTGAGTTTACTAGATATTAAAGGTGAGATACTAAGTATTAGTCAGTTTACATTATATGCGGATGCTAGTAAAGGTAGAAGACCATCATTTATTGAAGCTCTAGAACCTATTAGAGCAAATGAATTATATAATTACTTTAACAAAAAAATAAAAGAACAAAATATAATAGTTGAAACTGGTATATTTGGATCAGACATGAAAGTACATATATTTAATGATGGCCCAGTAACAATATTATTAGATAGTAAAGAAATAGTGAAATAGTTTAACTCACTATTTTTTCATTAAACTATTTCATATTTTTTTGTTTATAAAATTGACACATAATGTAAAATTATGATATTATTTGTATATAAGGAATATGAAATGAATATGAATATAAATTCTGAAATAATAAACTTTAATAAAAATCAAAAAATGATGATAATAAGTATTGTTACTTTTTTATGCGTTTTAATTGCTGCAACTTATGCATGGATTACAAATGATTTATTTGAATCCAATCAAAGTATGTCTCTTACTTCAGCTGGATTAGAATTAACATTTAGAGGAACATCACAAGAAATAATCGCAGATTTAGCTCCCGGTGAAGAGGCAACAAAAACATTTGAAGTGACAAATTATGCAAGTGGAACATCTACATATAACTTATATTGGAAAACTGCTGAAAATAGGTTTACCAATAAAAACTATTTTAAATATACTATAATTAATGCTGATACTAATACTGAATTAATTACACCAAGATATTTACCATCTAATGTAACTGGCATATTACATAATATATCTATAGCCGGTAATACCACTCATAGATATATATTAAAAGTTACATATGTTGAAGATCCGCTATACAACCAAATACAAAATGCAGACCAATACTTTTATGGAGATATATCAATAAGACAGGCAAGTTCTAGCCTAGGCATAACAGCTGTATCATCACTATATTTAGATGGAATCAATATTAATTATATTCCCACGTTATCAGAAGTTACTCTAGACGCTTCTAGAACATATTGTACTGATGGAGCGTCCATATCAATAGTAGATGGTGAATTGCAAATACAAAATCAGACATTAATGACTTCATGCGCAGTATATTTCACTACGGTTACACCAACAGCAGTGGATAAAAATATATATAATTTATTGATAGTTGATTTAAATGGTGGAACCTCATCAGTAAATACGGTAAGTTACTATTATAGAAATGAAATTATTGATTTAGGCACACCCGTTAGAAGTGGGTATGCATTTACAGGATGGCAAATAAGTGGTGCTGGATCAAGTTTAATAAAAAATACAAGAGTCAAAATGGGGACTACATATACATATGCTAAAGCAACTTGGGTTAAAGGCTACTGGAATAAAACAACGCAAACATGTGCCCCTAATTCGATAGCAACATATGATAAAACATACAAAACATGTGATACTGTATTTCAAAATTATACAAAAGAAGATAAATTATGTACAGTACAAACTTCTGCCCAAAATATATATTCTTGTGTTGCAAGTGAATATACAAAACGAACTTGTACTTGTAAAGGTTCTAAGACACATTTAGGATGGTCAGGCACTTGCTACCGCAATTATCAAGTTGATAGTTGTTCTTCTTGTTCTGGCACTTGTCATTGTACACAAGCTTCAGTTGCAGCGGTTTCATGTTGGTGTTATTCTACTATATCTTGTGTAGCCGCAACTTGCCCAAATTTCTATTTTGGTACATGCATGGAAACTTTTACTTATTCTGCCGATTGGTCATGCAGTGATTCTACTGATACAACATGTACTGAATCTGATTCGTGGGTTTGTACGTATGATAGAAGGAATATGTCAAGGGTTGATTCTTGCACAGAAACAGCTTGGGAACAAGATTCGCTTACTTCTAGTAGCACTGTCAATAGTTGTACTGAAGATTTAACTTGTACTAGTGCAACTGATACATATACAACGTGTACTCCAAATTATGGTTTTAACGCTTCTGTTACTACATCTCCAAATCCGACTACTTGTACAGCAAATACATTTGATTGTAATGCTTCAACTTCTGGTCAAACATATACAACGTGTACTCCAAATTATGGATATGCATTAAGTAGTACAACACAAACTGAAACATCTGCTACATGTACACCTTCTAGTTTCACATGCAATGCTTCAACTTATGGCCAAAAATATACTACCGCATGCGAAGCGGCCACTTACGGCTATGGCTTTTCATCTTCTACAGTGCAAGCAGCCTCTTGTTTTATAGATGAAGCTGAAGCTTGTAGTATAATAAATGATGAGGGTGCATCCTACATTAGTACATGTGATTTAGTCGAAACACCTTAAATATTAATATGAGCCTTTTGGCTCTTTTATTTTGTAATTATGCTTTTTTTGTACTATAATATAAATATAGGGAGTTATTATGGAAAGAAGTAACGTAAATATAGATTCTGTCAGTCCTATGATGAGAGAATATCTTAAAACAAAGAGTGAATATGAAAATATTTTATTGTTTTATAGATTAGGTGACTTTTATGAATTATTTTTTGATGATGCATTAACTGCGTCTCATGAATTAGAGCTTACTTTAACAGGTAAAAATGCTGGACTTAGTGAAAAAGTTCCAATGTGTGGTGTTCCACATCATGCAGTCAATATATATATTCAAAAGCTTATTGATAAAGGGTACAAAGTAGCTATTTGCGAGCAGGTAGAGGATCCTAAAACTGCTAAAGGTATAGTAAAAAGAGAAGTTATACAAGTTATAAGTAAAGGAACTATTACAAATACTGAAGCTATTAATGAACATGATTTTAACTACATAGCGTCTATTAGTGACAATTATAACAATTATATTCTTTCTTATGCGGATTTACTAAGTGGTAAAGTATATGCAACATATATATCTCATGATAGGAATAAATTAATAAGTTATTTAACTAACTTAAATATTAAAGAAATAGTTGTTAATTCTTCTTTTGATAAGGAAATAACATATGAATTAAAAAATAATTATAATGTTTTTGTAAGCATTGAAGATACATATGATGAAATAAAAATTGACAATATATTTAAAGGTATTAAAGATTCAAAAATAATTGAAAATACTAGTCACATACTTTCTTATTTAATTAAAAATCAAAAAAGAGAATTAAATCATTTTCAAGAATTAATTATTATAGATAATAAATTATTTATGGAATTAGGTAGTGAAACCATAAGAAATTTAGAACTAGTTGAAACTATAAGAGGAAAAGATAGAATAAATAGTTTATTATGGTTTATGGATAAAACTAAAACCGCAATGGGTTCTAGGCTATTAAAAAGTTTTATAATTTCTCCGTTATTAGATAAAATTCAAATAAAAGAAAGGCAAAGAATAGTGTCTCTCTTAATAAAAGAATTTTTATATAAAAGTGAATTAAAAAACTTTTTATATGAAATATATGACTTAGAAAGATTAACTGGAAAAGTAGCTTGCAATAATGTTAATGCACATGATTTATTGCAACTTAAAAACAGTTTAAAAGTTTTACCCGATATTAATTTAATACTTGAAGAATTAAAACTTGATAAATTAAATACTTTTGATGAATTAGTAGTTTTATTAGAAAAATCAATTAATGAAGATGCTCCAATTACTATTAAAGAGGGAAATATAATAAAAGATGGGTATAATAATGAAGTTGATGAATTAAGAAGCATTAGAAAAAATGGCAAAGATTTTATATCTAAATTTGAAAGTGATGAAAGAATTAGAACAGGAATATCTACTTTAAAAATAGGATACAATAAAGTATTTGGGTATTTTATAGAAATTAGTAAAGGGCAAGTTAAAAACATACCAGAAGATTTTAATTACGAAAGAAGACAAACGACTACTAATTCCGAAAGATACATTAGTCCGTTACTTAAAGAAAAGGAAGATTTAATACTTAATGCAGAGGAAAAAATAAATACATTAGAGTATGATATATTTAATGATATAAAAGAAATTATTAAAAAATATATTCATGAATTACAAATTGTGTCCTCTAAAATAGCTTTTTATGATGTTATGCAATCTTTTGCAACCGTAGCAGAAGAAAATAATTTTATTTGTCCTTCAATTAATGAAAATAATGAAATATCAATTATTGAAGGAAGACATCCAGTAGTGGAAAGTGTTATTAAAAATACTTATACGCCAAATGATGTCATAATGGATGAAAAAACAAATACGCTATTAATAACAGGCCCAAACATGAGTGGTAAATCTACATATATGAGACAATTAGCAATAATAATTATACTTAATCAAACAGGCTCATTTGTTCCAGCTAAGAAGGCTAATTTGCCAATTATTGATAAAATATTTACTAGAATTGGAGCTTCAGATGATTTAGTTGGTGGAGAAAGTACTTTTATGGTAGAGATGAAAGAAAGTGCATATGCCCTTAGAAATGCAACTAAAAATAGTTTAATCTTATTTGATGAGCTTGGTAGAGGAACATCTACATATGACGGAATGTCTTTGGCAGGCGCAATTGTTGAATATATTGAATCAAGCACAAAATGTAAAACATTATTTTCTACTCATTATCACGAACTTACAAAAATGTCTGACACATTTGATGGAGTTAAAAACGTCCATGTATCTATATATGAAGAAAATGGAAATATAAGTTTTCTACATAAAGTATGTGCTGGTGCAATAGATAAGAGTTATGGTATAAATGTAGCTAAATTGGCAAATCTACCAGATAAAGTGATTGAAAGAGCCGATGAATTACTTCACGCATACGAAGGCAAACAAAAAAGAATAAAAATTATAAAACAAGTTGAAATGAATTTAGGCGAAAAGAAATCAGATCCATTATATGAACTAATTGATTCAATTAATCCAAATGAAATAACTCCAATTGAAGCATTAAATCTAATTGATCAAATAAAGAATAAGAGGCAAGAAAATAAGTAAAAATTGTTGACAAAGGTATCACATATGTGATACCTTTGCTATGGAGGTAATATTATGAAAGATAGAGTACTACATGTAAGGGTAAACAATGATGTTAAGTTAGAAGCAGAAGAAATATTAAATAGTCTTGGAATTAATATGAGTGTAGCAGTTAATATGTTTTTAAAAAGAGTGTGTATTGAAAAGGGTCTTCCTTTTAAACTTGGATATGACGACTATAATGATGAGACTAAAAAAGCAATAAAAGAATCTTTTTATATTGCAGAAAAAGGTGTAGGATATAATAGCGTTGAAGAAATGTTTAGGGATTTAGACAAATGAAATATATAGTAAATTATACTTCAAGATTTAAAAAAGATTATAAGCAAATTAAAAAGCAAGGATATGATATAAAAAAATTGTTTAATGTGGTTTTATTATTAGCTGAAGGTAAGCAATTGGAAGACAAATATAGAGACCATTTTTTAACTGGAGAATATGGTGGTTGTAGAGAATGTCATATAACTCCTGATTGGCTTCTTATTTATAAAATTAGCAATAATAAATTAGAATTATTGTTAACTCGAACTGGCAGTCATTCTAATTTATTTGAATAATTCAAAAAAACCCTAATTATTTAGGATTTTTTCTGTATTTTTAAAATTAATTTTAGCTATATTATATAAAGTAGATTCTCCATATTTGGATACAAGTTCTTTTCCTTGTTTATCCACTAATTCACCAGCACCTTTTTGAAATTTTATATTATAACGCTCTGATAATTTATCAAATTCTTGTAAAAATATGTATCTGCTTATTACAGAAGCAGCTGCTACACTTAAATGCTTTGATTCTGCTTTAGTAAGAAAAGTAATTTTGGTAACTTTATCATTAATACTTTCTTGTTTCAAATAACTAAAATAACTTCTTGGAGTAGTAAACTGATCAACTATAATTTTATGATAATCATTTTCTTTATTAGATAATTCATATAAAACTTCATTATGAAGAATAGCTTTTATTTTATTCATATTATAGTGCTTTTTACTTGTCCATTCATTAAATTCTTTATTATTTAATATTCTAATAGAATAGGGTATTTTTTTCATTATAATTGGAGCGCATCTTCTTATTTTATCGTCGGTCATCTTTTTCGAATCATCAATTTTTAATTCTTCTAATAAATGTCTTGTATCTTTAGTAACTAAAGTGGCACAAACTACAATTGGCCCAAAATAATCTCCAGTACCAACTTCATCAGAACCAATAGCGTTAAAATAATAATATGATTTATCTATTTCTGTATTTTTTTCTTTTTCTTTTAATTCAGTATCAATATCTCTATTATTTAAATGCCTTTCTTGGTCTTTCCACATATTAGCATCTATATCAGCACTTATTCCTTGAAACATTACTTTACCAGATTCGTACAAAGTTATGATAGTGTCAGCTTCCGTTGCTTGAAATATTGCATATGGAGGGGTTTTATCCTTCCTTAAGTCTTCATAATATTCAATCATTTGTTTTTTTATATTGTCACTAACTTTAAAAACTATATTCATTTTGTACTCCTTTGATATCTATATTTTAGCATATATTACTTTTAATTTCATTAAATTTAGTATATAATAAATTATAAGAGGTAGAGATGAATATAATAGACGCAGTTATAATAATAGTATTAATAGTTGGATTTTTAGCAGGATTTAGAAGAGGGGCTGTAAAACAAGCAGTAACTCTAGTAGGAGTAGCTTTAGTAATAATAGGAGCATATTATTTAAAGAATCCATTAGCGTCATTTTGCTATAGAACTTTTCCATTTATCAATTTTAAGGTATTTAATGGTTTAAGTGTTATAAATATACTATTTTATGAAGCAATTTCTTTTTTAGTTGCTGCGGCTATCTTGACATTAATTTTAAGAATTATATTAAAACTTAGTGGTGTAATTGAATCTATATTTAAAGCAACAATAGTACTTGGGTTTGTCTCAAAAATAATAGGTGGTGTCTTAGGTATTATAGAAGGCTATGTAATATCATTTGTTTTATTATTTTTCTTTAATCAGCCATTTATAAATGTTACGGGAGTTGGGGACACCAAAATTGGAAATTATATGTTAAATAATACACCCGTACTTACTAATGCCGTAAAAGGAACAATTGATGTCATAGGTGATTTATACAAAACAACTGGAAATTATAATAGGAATGGATTTGAAAAAGAAGAAATAGAAAAATTTTTAGAATATAAAGTTATAAGTGTAAAATCTCTTAAAATACTTAAAGACAAAAACAAAATTGATTTCAAAGGTTTGGATGAACTTATAGAAAAGTATGGAGGATAAATGAAAAAATTAGAAAACGAAAATTTTAATGATTTAATTAGTAAAGGACTTTATTTAGTAGATTTTTATGCAGAGTGGTGTGGGCCTTGTAAAATGCTTGCTCCTGTTTTAGAAAGTATTACTGAAATTGATATTATAAAAGTAGACGTTGATATTCATAATGATTTAGCAATGAAATATAGAATTATGAGTGTCCCAACACTAATGTTTTTTAAAGATGGTAATATAATCAAAGAAATAAGTGGCTTTCATAGTAAAGATGAACTAATTAAAATAATAAGTGATTTAAATAGACTCTAATATTTTTATTAGAGTTTTTTTACCAAAATTAAAGTATATTATAACTTTAAAATCAAAAAAATTTAAAAAGTTTTAAAAATTAAAAGTGCTTGTTATTTTTTTGTCATATATAATATTAGAAGGTTATATATGAATGAAATAATTGTAAAAGAAAATATTAAGAATATGATTTATGTAATAAAAGGCAAAGAAGTAATGCTTGACTCTGATTTGGCGCATCTTTATGGATGTAAGAATGGTACTAAAGATATTAATAAAGCAGTAAAAAGAAACAATGAAAGATTTCCTAATGATTTCTGTTCTGAAATTGATATAAATGATAACCGTGGAACAAATATTAAATATAAGCCTCACGTATTTACACAAGAGGGCTTAGCCATGCTTTCATCAGTAATAAGAACACCAGTGGCCGCTAAAACAAACATTAAAATAATGAGAGAATTCGTAGCGATGAAAAAAGTCTTATTACAAAATTCTAACATATATAGAGAAATAATTGATTTTAAGCAAGATGTTTGTTAGAAACAAATTTGTAGAACAAGATTTAAAAATAGATGAATTGTTTTTTAAATTTGATAATGGTGAATTTAAAGAAACTATATTCTTTGAAGGACAAATATATGATGTATATTCATTGATGATGAAGATCTTATCCAAAGCAAAAAATGAAATAATCATAATAGATAATTATGCTGGTAAAGAATTATTTGATTTACTAAAAGATATTAATATTCCTATAAAACTTTACAGTAAAAATATAAATAAAGAGTTAATTAAAAAAATATAGCAGTCAATAAAAAAATATTAAATGTTTTAATAACGCTTCATTTCATGATAGATTTATAATTATTGACAAAAAATATTATATTCATGTGGAATGAGTTTTAAGGATTTAGGTAAAAAATGTATGGGAATATACTTATTTGAAGATAAAGAATATTTAGAAAGTATAATTAAATTATTATAAAATAACTAATTAAAAGTGTAAAATTTGAAATAAATTTAT
>CAZLNV010000021.1:0-16272 GCA_964561095.1 uncultured Muribaculaceae bacterium
GAATTATTTGTAGGTGTTGGAGCATCTCGTGTAAGAGACATGTTTAAACAAGCAAAATCAACTGCACCATGCTTAATATTTATTGATGAAATAGATGCAGTAGGTAGGCAAAGAGGAACAGGACTTGGCGGAGGTCATGACGAAAGAGAACAAACTTTAAATCAATTGTTAACAGAAATGGATGGATTTGGAGCTAATGAAGGAATTATAATTATAGCTGCAACTAATAGACCAGATGTGTTAGATCCAGCATTATTAAGACCTGGTAGATTTGATAGACAAGTAACTGTTAATTTGCCTGATGTTAGAGAAAGGGAAGAAATACTCGAAGTACATGCTAAAAATAAAATATTAGAAGAACATGTGAAACTATCAAATATAGCAGCAAGAACTCCTGGGTATTCTGGTGCAGACTTGGAAAATTTACTTAATGAAGCAGCATTATTAGCAGTTAGAAGAAATCTTAGTTCTATTACTATGGATGAAATAGATGAAGCAAGCGATAGAGTTTTAATGGGACCTGCTAAAAAAAGTAGAAAGATAACTGATTTTGAAAAAAAAGTTGTGTCATACCACGAAGCTGGTCATGCAGTAACTGGAATTATTTTACCGAAGGGTGATGAAGTTCATAAAATAACAATAATACCTAGGGGAATGGCTGGCGGTTATACGCAAATGCTTCCGAAAGAAGAAAAAACTTTGGTTTATACAAAGGAAGAGTTATTAGAACAAATTACAACACTTTTATCAGGAAGAGCAAGTGAAGAATTATTTTTAGGAGAAATCAGCACCGGAGCATCAGATGATATAAAAAGAGCAACTAAGATTGCAAGGAGCATGGTTACTGAGTATGGAATGAGCGATTTGGGACCGGTTCAATATGAACATAGAAGTGAAGATGTATTTTTAGGAAGAGATTATACTAAATCTAGAAATTTCTCAGATCAAGTAGCGCTTCAAATTGACAGTGAAGTTAAAAAAATAGTAGATGAATGTTTCATAAAAGCAAAAGAAATACTAAAAGGCAATAAACGTTTAGTAGACGCCTTAGCTAATACTTTAATAGAAAAAGAAACGCTAACTAAAGAAGAAATAGAAAGTATTGTTGCCAGTGTATCTTTAAAAAATTCAAAGAAGAAAATAGAAGAATAAGAATTGACTTATTCTTTTTTTATTTATAAGATATATTTTAAGAAATATGATTATATTTTTATCATGAGCAATAATATAATTTATAATTATTTCCTTTAAAAAAAGAGGATTATGTGTTAAAATAATTTATGAAGTGAGGTATTACCATGGGGAAGGTTATTTCTTTAGTAAATCAAAAGGGTGGAGTGGGAAAAACAACTACAAGTATAAATCTTTCTAGTTCTTTAGGCCATCTTGGTAAAAAAGTTTTATTAATTGATCTTGATCCCCAAAGTAATTCTACAACTGGACTAGGGGTCAATAAACTTGATGTATCTAAAAGTATATATGATGTTATTATGGGCAATGCAGATATAGCAGAAACTATAATAAAAACACCATTTAAAAATTTAAGTATAATACCATCTATGATCAATTTAGCTGGCACAGATATTGAGCTTGTTCAAAAAAGTATGTTGAATAGCAATTTTAAAATAAGTGATCAATTAAAAGGACAAATTGGAAGTATTAAAGACAGATATGATTATATCATTATAGATTGTCCTCCTAATTTAGGATTATTGACAACAAATGCTTTAGCATCATCAAACTCTGTTTTAATTCCAGTTCAATGTGAATATTATGCATTAGAAGGAGTTACACAATTATTAAATACTATAATTTTAACTCAAAAGAATATAAATCCAAGTTTAGATATTGAAGGAGTGTTACTTACTATGTTAGATGGAAGAACTTTACTTGGTTTACAAGTTGTTGAAGAACTAAGAAAGTTTTTTAAAGATAAAGTATTCGATACAATAATACCTAGATTAGTTAGACTAGTTGAAGCACCATCTCACGGGAAACCAATTATAGAATATGATCCTAAATGTAAAGGTGCCTTAGCATACTTGAATTTAGCGAAAGAGGTGATTGAAAGAAATGGAAACAGGTAATAATAAAAGACAAGCATTGGGAAGAGGATTAGAACAATTATTTAATAATGAGTCTCTTAATATTTCATCTTTTGAAAAAACAATACTAGAAACTGCTAATAAAGATGATATTGTTCAAATAAATTTGAATGAATTAAGAAGTAATCCTTATCAGCCAAGGCAAGTTTTTGATGAGGAAAAGTTAAATGAACTTGCAGATTCAATTAAAGAATTTGGTGTTATTCAACCCATAATTGTTAAAAAAAGCATTAAAGGATATGAGATAATAGCTGGTGAAAGACGTGTTAAGGCTAGTAAAATTGCTTTAAAGGAAACAATTCCAGCAATTGTCAGAGACTTTAGTGATGAAGAAATGATGCAGATAGCTCTTTTGGAAAATATCCAAAGAGAAGATTTAACGGCTATAGAAGAAGCAGAAGCCTATAGCAATTTAATAAAATCGCTTGGAATAACTCAAGAGGAATTTTCTAAAAAAATAGGCAAAAGTAGGAGCTATATAACAAACATGTTAGGACTTCTTAGATTGCCTAGACCTGTACAAAATATGATTCTAAAAAAAGAAATAAGCATGGGCCATGCAAAATTATTAAGTAAATTAGAAGACTATGAAAAGATAATGGATTTGGCTACTAGAATTGTAAAAGAAAATATTACTGTTAGAGTCCTTGAAGATATGCTTAATAATTCCGATTACACAAGACAAAAACCTATTAATAGGGCAGCTAAAAAAACTTCAGGTAAATACCAATATGTACAAGAAATATTGAGGGATAAAATTGGTACGATGGTGAAAATTAATAACAAGGCTTTAGTAATACCTTTTGATAGTGAAAAAGATTTAGAGAGAATTCTAGAAATTTTAAAGATAGATGTTGATATAAATGAATAAAAAATATGAATTAAATTCTATTGTTGTTATGAAAAAGCCTCATGCATGTAAAACAAATTTATGGAAAATAACTAGATGCGGAATAGATGTAAAATTAGAATGTGTTAATTGTGGAAGAAGTATTATGATGAGTAGATTAGATTTTGAAAAAAAGTTAAAAAAAGTGGAGGAATAATGTTTAAGAAGAAAATAACTTTAAGTCCAATGTTAAGCTTTATAGTGTTATCGATTATAACAATTATAATTAGCGGAATATTATCTTTTTTAAATGTTCAAGCTGAATATTCTACTATTAATCCAGTAACGAATGAATTGTCAACTAATATAGTAGAGGTAGAAAGCTTATTTAGTTTATCTGGATTAAAATATGTAGTTACTAATGCTGTAAGTGATTTTGTAATGTTTACACCATTATCTATGTTATTAATTACATTAATAGGTATTGGGATATTAGAAAAATCCGGATTTATGAGGACAGCATTAACTTTAGTAACACGAAATGCATCAAAGAACTTTGTAACTTTTTCAGTAGTATTTGTAAGCATATTATTTTCACTTCTAGGTGATATTGGTTTTGTAATAATGCTACCTATATCAGCGTTACTATTTAAATATGGTAAGCGAAATCCATTGGGCGGAATTATAGCATCTTTTGCATCTTTATCTTTTGGATATGGAATTAATATATTTTTAAGTTCAATAGATAGTAGCTTGTTAGAACTTACAACTAGGGTAGCAAGATTATTAGATGTTAATTATACAATTGGCGTATTCTTTTCATTATTTGTTATGATTGCTACATTGTTATCAATGTCTATATTATTTACAAGAATAACAGAAAAAAGAATTATGCCTACTTTGCCTAAATATGAATTTAGTGAAGAAGATGAAAACTATATAATTACTAATAAAGACTTGAGAGGATTAATTATTGCTTTAGCTGTTGCAATACTTTATTTAATAATAGTAATTTATAACATAATTCCGGGGTTACCTTTATCTGGGGGGCTATTAGATCATAGTGGTACTAGATACATAGATATGATATTTGGTGATAATTCATTATTTAATAAAGGTTTTGTATTTATAACAACATTATGGTTCTTTTTGACAGGATTAACATATGGTTTGGTTACAAAGTCTATCAGAACTAATAAAGATTTAACAAGAAGTTTATCGCATTCTCTTGATGGTATCGGAAGTATAATAGTTCTTATATTCTTTGCTTCAATATTTATCAATATATTTAAGAAAACTAATATAGGATTAGTAGTAACTGCAAGCCTTACAAAACTTATAACAATTTTTGATTTTACAGGAGTAGGTCTTATAATAGCGCTTTTATTAATTGTAATGATTAGCAATTTTTTTGCTACATCTAGCATACTAAAATGGACTATTATGGCTGGCGTGGTTATACCAACATTTATGAATGCAAGTTTGTCACCAGAATTGGCTCAGATAATATTTAATGCTGGAGATTCAATTACGAATGGTTTAACGCCATTATTTGCGTACTTTGTAATATATATAGCATTTTTGGAAAAATATAATCAAGGCGAAGGAATAACTTTGAAAAAAAGTTTAAAATATATGTTCCCTTATAGTGTAACAACGTTTATAATATGGTTTGTAATATTATTAGGTTGGTATATAACAGGATTACCATTGGGCATTGGAAGTATGCCAGGTGTAAAATTTATATAATTAGAAAGAGTTGATTTAAATGTCATTGAAAGCAGGAATTATAGGGATGCCTAATGTAGGCAAAAGTACACTTTTTAACGCAATTACAAAAAAGAATATATTAGCAGCAAATTATCCCTTTGCAACAATAGATCCAAATGTTGGAATAGTAATTGTTCCAGACAAAAGATTAGGTAAATTAAATGAAATGTATCATCCATTAAGATTAATTCCTACTCAATATGAATTTATTGATATAGCGGGATTGGTAAAAGGTGCTTCTTCCGGTGAAGGACTTGGTAATAAGTTTTTATCACACATAAGAGAAGTTGATGCAGTTGTTCACGTAGTTAGATGTTTTATTGACAAAAATATAATACATGTCGAAGGCGAAGTTGACCCACTCAGGGATATTGAAATAATAAATTTAGAATTAACATTAAGTGATGCTGAAATAATTGAAACAAGAATAGTAAAGATAGAGAAAAAGGCAACTACTACAAATAATAAAGATGATTTATTTGAAGTAGAAGTATTAAAAAAAGCATTAGAATTATTAAACAAAGAAATTCCACTAAGGCATAATGAATGGACAGAAAAAGAATTTAATGTTTTAAAACCATTTAATCTTATAACATTAAAACCCCTTATATATTTAGCAAATATATCTGAAGATGATTTAATTAATAATGAAAATAAGTTTTTAAGTGAATTGAATGATATTGCACTAAAAGAAAAAGTACCGGTAATACCGATGTGTGCTAAAATAGAAAGTGAATTAATAGATTTAAATGATGAAGATAAAAGTAAATTTTTGAGCGAATTAGGTATTGAAATGAGTGGACTTGATAAATTAATTGCAGTTACATATAATTTATTGGGATTAGAAACATTTTTTACTGTAGGTAGCGATGAAGTAAGAGCTTGGACATTTACCAAAGGCATGAAAGCACCAGAGTGTGCAGGCATAATACACACGGATTTTCAAAAAGGATTTATTAAGGCTGAGGTAATGTCATATGATGATTTAATAACATATGGGAGTGAGCTTAAAGTAAAAGAAGCAGGAAGGGCAAGACTTGAAGGTAAAGAATATTTTATGAAAGATGGAGATATTTGTTACTTCAGGTTCAATGTATAGAAAGAGGTGAGGAATATGGCAAAATATTGTTCAAATTGTGGGGAAAAAGTAAAAGAAAATCAAGATGTTTGTTTAAAATGTGGAGTTTCATTGAACAAAGAAAAAGCATCAGATTTATCAGATGCACCAAAATCAAGAATAGCCGCAGGTTTATTAGCATTATTTTTTGGTTCTCTAGGTGTACATAATTTTTACTTAGGATATAATAATAAAGCTGTGATACAATTGGTATTAACAATCGTGGGTTGGATTATTATAATTGGCCCAATTATATCAGGAATCTGGGCATTCATTGAAGCAATAATGCTTTTTGCAGGATCAATTGATAAAGATGCTGCCGGCAATAAATTAGGAAATTAGAAGGAGAAAAAAATGGATAGAATTAAAATAAAAAAACAAGCAAAAAAAATGATAAAAAATAATTTGTGGAATATTTGGAAACCATATTTAATAGTTTGGGGTATTTCATTATTGTTATCATATTTAGTAGTATTAATATTAAATTTAGATGCTGAATCAATTAAAAGTAATTTAGTAGATCTAATTATTTCATTTGTCACATTACCTTTAACAGTAGGATATCTTTCATTTTTACTAAATTTTGTTAGGGGTAAAAAAACTACAGTTAATGATGTATTTAGCAAAATGAATATAATTTTACCTATTTTTGCAGTAAATATTATAGTTAGTTTAGCAGTAGTCGTTGGATGCGTATTTTTAATAGTCCCAGGTGTTATAGTGGGTCTTATGTTTTCAATGACTTCATATTTACTTGCAGATGGTGAGACAAATATTGGAGATGTACTAAAGAAAAGCATAAATATGATGAAGGGTTATAAGTGGAATTATTTTGTATTTTGTTTAAGCTTTTTAGGTTGGATTTTATTAGGAGTTGTAACATTAGGATTGGCATATATTTATGTGTTACCTTATATGAATGTAGCAACTACTCTATATTATGAAGAATTAAAAAACAATCAAGTAGTCATAAAATAAACCAAAATAAATAAAATAAAAAGTATAATCATTTACATTATACTTTTTATTTGTTATAATACGTTTGAACTTTAAAAGTTCCTTGCTCAATTTATTGAGCCGTTAGACCAAAAGGAGGTGTAAAAATGAACAAATATGAAATTATGTTTATAGTTAAATCAAACTTAGAAGAAAAAGATATTAAAGAAGCAGCTAAAACATATGAATCCTTACTTAAAGATGTTAAAGCAAAGTCTGTAAGTTTAAAAGACTTGGGTTCTAAGAAATTTGCTCATCCTATTAAGAAAGAAGTTAGAGGTAATTATTATATCATTAATACTGAATGTAATACTGATACTATTTCTGAACTTGATAGAAGGATGAGAATAGATGAAAGAATTTTAAGACATTTAATCATTAAAGAAGAGGAGTAGTATTATGAACAAAATATTATTAACAGGGAGATTAACAAAGGATCCAGAACTTAGAACTACTAATAGTGGTTTGGCAGTTGCATCTTTTTCAATAGCAGTAAATAGAACATTTAAAAATAAAGAAGGAAATTATGATGCTGACTTTTTCAATGTTTCAGTTTTTGGAAAACAAGCAGAAAATGTTTCTAAATATTGTTTTAAAGGTAGCCAAGTAGGAGTGGAAGGTAGACTTCAAGCTAGAAGCTATGAAGCTCAAGATGGCACTAAAAGATATGTAACAGACATCATAGCAGATCATATAGAATTTTTGGGAAGTAAAAAAGATGCTAACACAAATTATGTAGCTGATAGAAATTTTATGGACCAAATTTCTGATGCACCTATGGATGTTCAAACTAGCGAAATAGAAGTTCCAGAGGGAGATCCATACAAAGATTTTGGTAATGAGATTACAATTACAGATGATGATTTACCATTTTAATTAGAAGGGAGAAAACAATGGCAGAATTTTATCAAAGAAAAAAGAAAATATGTCAGATGTGTGCTGGAAAGTCAGTTGATTATAAAGATGCTGTAGTAATAAGCAAATATATAAATGAAAAAGGTAAAATATTACCTAGAAGAATGACAGGAGCATGTGCACTACATCAAAGATATATTGCTAAACAAGTTAAAAGAGCAAGATTTATGGAAATTTGCTAAAAAAGTGGTTTTACCACTTTTTTTATTGCAATAAAAAAAGTATTTGTTTAAATACTTTTTAATCTCTATTATTTCCAAATATCAACACAAGTCTTAATAATTCAAGTATAGTTGATAACAACCCGGCTACATAAGTTAAAGCAGCGGCCGTCAAAACATTTGAACATTTTTCTAATTCATCATTCTCAAGTATTTTAAGCTTTTCTAATTCCTTTTTAGCTCTTTTAGAAGCATTAAATTCTACTGGTAATGTAATGAGTTGAAATAAAATACTTGAAGACATCAAGATAATGGCAATTTCTATTAAATCATAAAATTCAAGTATAAATCCAATTATTAAGATGATGTAAGCAAATTTATTAACAAAGCTAACTATAGGTACTAAAAAATTTCTTATTTTCATTGGAAGATAGCCATCTTTTTTTTGAATAGCATGTCCACATTCATGAGCAGCTATTGAAACAGAAGAAATACTATTTTTGTCAAATATGTCTCCAGATAATCTAATAACATTTCTTCTTGGATCATAATGATCTGTTAAATTACCTCTAGTTTCAACTATGTGCAAATCATTTAAATTATTCTTATCTAATATTTTTCTGGCTGCTTCAAAACCAGAAATATTTTTGTTATTATTAATCTTCAAATATTTATTGTACGTATAACTTATATATAACTGAGAAGCAAGGGGAATAACTAATATTCCTATTATTATAAATAGATACTCCATTAAATGATGTTCCTTTCTTCTAACTCTTTTCTTATAATATCTGCATTTTCAAAGTCTTTATTATTTCTATAATCATTCCATTTATTATATAAATCTATAGATTCTTTAGAAATATTTGGCAATGTATATTTAAGGCCTAATATATATATAATTTGATTTAAAATGTCATAATTATTAATAATGTTCTCGTGATCACTGTTTCTAATATTCATATTCAAGTTTTTAACTATTTCTAATAGATAAGTTATTAAATTAGAAGTATTAAAATCATCATCCATAATTTCTTTTATTTTAGCATCATTAAAAGTCTTCTTTTCACTTAAATTATTTAATGGTAAATATATATTCAAGTTTTTAAGTAAGTTATAAATTTTATCATCAATTGTTTTTGCTTCTTCAAATAAAGTATCATTTAATGTAAGTGGTTGTCTATATTTATTTTTTAATATTGTCAATCTAATTATATTGGAATTATATTTTTTAAATAAATCATCAGGATTAATGCCATTACCTAAGCTTTTACTCATTTTAATCCCATCGATCATAATGTGCCCATTATGCATCCAGTAGTTTGCAAGTGTATTATCGTGAATGGCTAATGATTGCGCAATTTCATTTTCATGGTGTGGGAATTTCAAATCAATTCCGCCGCCATGTATATCTATCATATTCCCAAATATTTTATTTATCATTACAACACATTCTGTATGCCATCCGGGTCTTCCTTCTCCGAATGGTGCTTGCCACTTAATGCCTTCTTTCGTTGACTTCCATAAAACAAAATCAAAAGGATTTTTTTTGTTATCATCGATCTCTATTCTGTTTCCATACTCTAGATCATTAACATTTTGTTTTGAAAGAGTCCCGTATCTATTTATTTTCTTAACATTCAAATAAACATCATTACCTTTTTTATAAGCAAATCCTAAAGCTAATAAGTCGCTAATAAATTCTATAATATCAGGTATAAATTCTGTTACTCTAGGTCTATAATCAACTGGTAAACAGTTTGCATTCTTCAAGTCTTGAAGATAAATATTTGCATAAAAATCAGCAATTTCTTTTTCTGTTTTTCCTTGTTCAATAGCGGATTTTATTATTTTATCATCAACATCTGTAAAATTTGACGCATATTTTACATCATAACCACTATATTTAAGGTATCTATAAACTGTATCAAAAAATATTGCAGGATATAAATGTCCAATATGCGCTCTTTTGTTAACAGTAGGACCACATACATACATATTTATCTTACCAGAATTAATTGGTATAAATTCTTCTATTTTATTTGTTAAAGAGTTATAAATTTTCATATTATTAAATCCTTTCAATATGAATATATTTTAACACTTTTTAATAATTTTATAAAGTACATGATGATATTAAAATTTTTTCTACATGTTTTTTGAGAATATTATCTAGATTTCTTGCTCCTAGTTCCTTATAATTTGATTCACTAATTATGGAATCAATTATTTTATTATTTAAAATTATTGATTTATTATAATTGTTTTTTATATTATCTACTTTTTTTTCTATAATTTTTTTAATATCATTTTTTGTTAGATTTTTAAATTTAATAGTATAATTAATTCTATTAATAAATTCATTTGAAAATATTTCAGTAAAATCAACATTATTACTATCTTTTAAATATCCAAGAGAACTACATTTTAAATTATTTGAAGTCATTATAATAATAGAATTATTGAAATTTAATATTTCGTTTTTAGAATTTTTTAAAATTCCTTCATCTAAAATATTTAAAAACAAATTTATAACACTAGGGTGTGCTTTATCAATACCTTCTAATAAAATTATAGAGTTTGGTTTAAGCTTTATTTCTTCTAATGATGTATTATTATCATTATAACCAATATATCCTTGAGGAGAACCAATTAGTTTATTTATCGATATTTCAGTGCTAAAATCACTCATATCTAGCTTTATTAAATTATAATTGTTTATTTTAGATAATTCTTTGATGGCTAAACTTTTTCCAATACCACTTGAACCATATATCAATATAGATGTTGGATTTTTTTCTTTTTTTAAATTAAATATTTTTAAAATATTTAATAAATCTTTAATAGCTTTTTTTTGCCCTACGATTTTCTCATTGATATAAAGTTCAATGTCATTATATATATTACCAGAATTGTTTAGATCGTATATTTTACTGTTACATTTAGATTCAATAATTTTCTTTAAAGTTTCAATGGTTACTTCCTTTACTTCATTTGAGTTTTTAATATTCATTAATATTTCTTGTTCTTTTTCTTTTAAAATTTCGGCATTGACATAGTCACCATTTTTTATTGCATTTTGCTTTTTTATCAAAATGCTTTTAAGTTCATTTTTATGTTTTACTAAATTTTTATTATCAAAAGTTACAGCAGTTGCAGCACACACCTCATCTAATATGTCGATACTCTTGTCAGGTTCATTCCTATCAAAAATATATTTATTAGATAAATATAGTATATTTTTTAGAATATCATTACTTATCTTTACATTGTGAAACTTTTCATAATCTGGTTTTATTTTTTTTAAAATATTATATGTTTCTTCTTCGTTAGGCTCATTAACATATACTTTTTGAAATCTTCTATCTAAAGCTTTATCTGTCGCTATAAATTTTTTATATTCACTGATAGTGGTAGCTCCAATTATTTTGATGTTTCCTCTTGCTAAAATTGGTTTTAAAATATTAGAAGCATCAATGGCGCCTTCAGCACCTCCGGCCCCAACTATTGTGTGCACTTCATCAATAAATATGATGATGTTATCGACTTCCTCACATTCTTTTAAAATCTTAGTAAGTTTTTCTTCAAATTCTCCCCTATATTTAGTACCACTTATAACAGACGCTATATTAAGAGAAACTACTGTTGTGTTCTTTAGAAAATCCGGAACATTATTCTTAGATATTAAATCTGCCAGTCCTTCAATCAATGCTGTTTTACCCACTCCAGCTTCACCTATTAATAAAGGATTATTTTTATTTTTTCTAGCAAGTATTTCAATAATATTATTTATTTCTTTTTTTCTTCCAATAACTTTGTCTAATTTTTTATTAATTGCAAGTTCATTTAAATTTGTTCCTATTTCATATATAAGCAAATTTTTATTATTTTTTAGTAATTTAATTACATCTTTATAAAATTTATCTAAATCAATATTAAATTCTTTTAGCATTTTTATGCCTATATCATTATCTTCTTCTATAATGCTCATATAAATATGCTCTAATGTGACTTCTTCTGCTAAAAAGTCTTTAGTATTATCACTGGCAATATCTATTACTTTTTTTAAATTGAAAGAATAAAAAATATATTTATTTTTATTATTGTTTTTATCACTATAATTATTTAATTTTTCTTTATATTTTTCATAAGTTACTCCATATTTGTTTAATATTGCCTTTATATTATTCTTAAAGCTTAATGTTGCTAATATGAAATGTTCAATTCCAACAATTTTATGCGATAAATTAAATGCTTCTTCTTCACTTTTTTTAAGAGCAATAACTACTAGTTTATCATATTTTATCATTTTGTCTCCTTATATATTCTATGTATATATTGGAGCATTTAATAAAAAAATAAACAAATAAAAAAAGTTCTTTCGAACTTTATTTTAAAATTAACAACATTGTAACTAAAACAATGATAATTAATATGAATATTTCTAAAACTAATTTCCAACTAAACTTTAGCCATTTCTTGTATGGTATATCTAAATAAGTTAAACCTAGTATTAAGAATAAACTTGTAGGTGCTACAAACATTGTAATACCATAAAGTGATTGAACCATAACATTTAGTATTGCTGGAACGTATTCTGCTGTGTATGTTGCAACTAAATATGGTAAATAGAAATTACCTATATAAGGCATTTCAACATGTAATAACGATCCAAAAATATTAATTAATGAAGCATAGAATATATTGAACTTTTTAGTGCCATCTAGTACATATGACATCAATGTAGTAAATATGCCAGTGTTAGCAACTAATACTAGAACACCATAAGCAAATACTATTAGTAATGCAGGTTTAATCATTTTTTTAATTCCAATGACTGCATTATCAACTGTTTCACTAAATTTGTTTTTATACATTTTACCAATAATTAGTGTCGCAATAATTAATACAATTGCATACTGCAGATAACTCCAATTACCAAATGATGAAATGCTTGATCCTAATATATAAGAGAATATAGCAAAATCTTTGATTTCAAAAGCAGTAATTGCTGTATGCATTTTATCAAATATATCTATACCAAATACTGTATTCCATTCAGTTGCACCTAATATTAATAGTACAAATAATATTCCAAATATTGTATATATTGGCCATGCTTTCTTTTTTGGAGCACTTTCAGTTCCTAAGAATGTATCTTCAATTTCAACTGCTTTTTTATCATTTTTACTTTTAGCTTTTTTAGCGTGTTTTAAAGTAAATAAGATAAATATCACAAATGACAATATAAATAAACTTACTTTAAAATATATTTGAGCATTGTAACCTAAACTTAAAGTTGTTAATGTTTGACTAATATAACTAGAAGCATATGTAGCTCCAATAACACCAATAAGCATTGCCACAAAAGTTGTTAAAAATGCAGTTAGTTTGTCATATCCCATCAATAGGATAATTGAGATTATTGCTGGAATAAATATAAATAGTAGAAGACCATAACCACCAAATGAAGATAAAGCCGCAATCACAAAAGACGTAATAATTAAAAATAATGTTCCTTTCTTTTCGAATTTCTTTGCAATTTTCTCTACTATTGCTCTATAAGCACCAGTATTACTTAATACTCCATAGAATGATCCAACAGCAAATAAAAATATTAATATTTCAAGAAACATTGATTGAAAGAAAGGCAAAACCAAGTATTGACAAAAATCAAAGAAACCTAGTCTATAAAGCCCTGATTCAACATATTCACCTGAAAAATATCCAGCTGGAACAAACCATGTAAGTAACAAAATTGCTACCATAAGAATAAATAAAATTTTGAATAAACTATTCTTTTTCATACATTTCCTCCTTAATACTAATTATACAATTCATTTTTGCATAATACAAGAATTTAGCAATAATTTTTAGTAGTTGATTCGTTTATTTATTTGAAAAGTGATAAAATTTGCATCAAAATCTTTTATTTATATCCGGTGATAATTGGTAAAAAAGTAATTCAAATGTAAAATATTTAGACAATAATAAAAATGAGGCAATTCGTTCTATATCGCCAAATAACGGTGAACAAAGAACTTTTGAATTGCCTCGTAGTAATAACAATATATCGCAATCTAACTCAAATATCAAACTGCCTATTGCTACCACTAATAGTAATAGGCAAAATACTGAAAATAATCTTTTGTTTTTTTGTCATTTATAGATGTGTTAAAATGAATCAATATTATAAGCCACTTAATTCCTTTTTATATTGGTTGATTAATAATAATAGTTCTTCTTCGCTTTTAACCTGATTAAATTTGTTTTTATACTCTTTATTATTTGGAAGATATTTTAAATACCATAGTGCGTGTGTTCTTATTTCTAATAAGGCATGAGATAAAGAAGTGTTCTCTTTTAATAAATTAAAGTGCCTAACAATCATATTAATTCTTTCTTCATATGATGGTTTATCTATTATCTTGTTATTTTCAATATATTCCACGCATTCATTGATAAACCAAGGATTACCTAAAGCGGCTCTGCCTATCATAATAGCATCACACTTTGTTTCATCTAACATTTTTTTTGCATCTTCAATAGTTTTGATGTCTCCGTTTCCAATAACTGGAATAGTTACACTGCTTTTAACTTCTTTTATTATATTCCAATCAGCTTTACCACTATAACCTTGAGAACGAGTTCTTGGGTGAACACATATTAATGAGGCCCCAGCTAATTCAATTTTTTTTGCAACTTCGACTGCATTAATACTTTTTTCATTCCATCCACTTCTTATCTTTACTGATATGGGTGTGTTTGTATTATTTACCACAGCTTTTACTATTTCATATATTTTATCTGGATTTTTTAACAGGGAAGCTCCAGCTTGCGATTTGACAGCAACTTTTGGCACAGGGCATCCCATATTAATATCAATAATATCTGGATGAATATTACTCTCTACATATTTAGCAGCACTGACAAATGAGTTAATATCACTTCCAAATATTTGTATTGATATTGGCCTTTCTGAGTCACTTATTTTAAGTAAATCTAATGTTTTTTGATTATTGTAAACAATACCCATATTGCTTATCATTTCTGAATATATAAGCCCAGCACCCATTTCTTTTATAATGGTTCTATAACTCATATTTGAAATACCAGCCATTGGCGCAAAAACAATTCTATTTTCAATTTTCAAATTTTTTATTTTCCACATAAAAATAATATAACATTTTTAAGTAATAAAAAAAAGACCTCACGGTCTTTAAGCATTATTTTCTTTATAAATTATAGAACATTCTGTGTTTTGAATTATATTTCTTACTGTTACTATGTTACCGGATTTAGAGACAACTCCATCAGTACACTGTATTTGATCTATTTCCCATCCGTCATCTACATTAATATTAAATGTTGCATAAGAACCGCGAACTACAGTAACTGTTGGTGTACCGGAAGCTAAAATTCCGTGATTTCCAGGATCAAGTGTAACGGTAAAAGAAGTATTAGTTTGTATTTGCTTAAAATCTATTGTACAAACTGTTTCATTTGTTAACTTTTCAATTGTGTATATTTCATTTTTCCATTCTCCTGTTTGATTGTTGGTACAACTTATTGTAGGAGTGCCATAACCAGTAGCGGCGGCTACATTAATTTCCACTTTTTTTCCATAATCATATTCAACTTTTGTAGAACCAGTTCCATTATTAACTTTTATTTCTACAGTAAATTTACTTATTTTAAATACTACATCACATGTTGTCTCGGCAGATATACTTTTAACAGTTAATTCTTGTTTATCTTTATTCCATTCAACAACTTCGTTATTGCTGCATGTGGTTTTTTCATATTCATAACCATCAGTAGGAGTAATTTTAATAATAGCATCTTCTCCTCTTTTTATTTTATTACTAGCAAGTGGTGTTACGGTACCGTTAGTTGCTTTTACTTCTATAGTATTATAAGTTGTTACAAAATATATTTTGCAAGTTGAATCAGCTGTATTGCTTGGAGTAAATGTCCAAGTGGCTTCATCCCACTTATAAGTGACTTTATTAGTACAACTTGCTGTATTAAAAGCATATAATTTTTCAACAGATGTTTCACTAGCACTTGTAGAAGAAGATACTAATGTAGGATTAGTTGGCATTTGTTCAACTTCAATTTCATTTAAATAATATTTATACATAACATTATATTTAACTTCCGTTGGTTCTTTTTCATTATTTTTTCGACTTTCTAAAAATCCCACTATTCCACAGGCTAATGATAAAATTGTTAGAGCTATCAGTAAGACTACTATCGGTTTTTTACTTTTCATTATATAGTGACCCTCCATATTCTTTTTACTATAACATAATTTTATACTTTTAGTATATGTTTGTCAATAATAATTATTTGTAATAAATCCAGGAATTTCAAAAT
>CAZLNV010000022.1:0-15199 GCA_964561095.1 uncultured Muribaculaceae bacterium
CAAAAGCAATAAAAGAGTTAGTTCAAGGTATAAATGATGGAAAAAAATATCAAGTTCTTTTGGGTGCAACTGGTACTGGTAAGACATTTACTGTTGCAAATGTAATAAAAGAAACTAATAAGCCAACTTTAGTTCTTGCTCACAATAAAACACTTGCTGGACAACTTTATAGTGAATTTAAAGAATTATTTCCTGATGCTAGAGTTGAGTATTTTGTTTCTTATTATGATTATTATCAACCCGAAGCATACGTTCCTAGTAAAGATTTATATATAGAAAAAGATAGTTCCATTAATGACGAGATAGATGAACTAAGACATTCAGCTACTAGCGCACTAATAAAAGATAGAAATGTAATAGTTGTAGCGTCTGTTTCTTGCATATATAGTATTGGAGAAGTAGAAGACTATAAAAATCATATGTTAATATTAAATGTTGGGGACACAATTAAAAGAGGACAAATATTAGAACGATTGATTGATATGTTATATGAAAGAAGTATTAATGATTTTTCAAGAGGAACATTTAGAGTAAAAGGTGACACGATTGAAATAATACCTTCATATGAAAGAAAGAATGGTATAAGGATAGAACTTTTTGGTGATGAAATAGAACGTATTAGTGAATTTGATGCTTTAACAGGATACGTTATTAGTAGTAAAAAATCAGTTAGCATTTTTCCCGCATCTCATTTTGTAACAAGTCCAGAAAAATTAGAAGAAGCTGTTAAAAGAATAGAAGAGGAATTAGAAATTAGACTTGAGGAATTTAGCAAACAAGGCAAATTATTGGAAGCTCAAAGGTTAAAAGAGAGATGTAAATATGACATAGAAATGTTAAAGGAAACAGGATTTTGCCATGGAATTGAAAATTATTCAAGACATTTAGCACTAAGAGACGCAGGTAGTACACCTACAACTTTAATTGACTTTTTTCCAGATGACTTTTTATTAGTTATAGATGAATCTCACGTTACGATACCTCAAGTTAGAGGGATGTATAATGGGGATAGAGTTAGAAAACAAACCTTAGTAGACTATGGCTTTAGATTACCAAGTGCGATGGATAATAGACCTTTAAGGTTCGAAGAATTTGAAAAAAAATTAAATCAAGTTATATATGTATCCGCAACTCCCGGTGAATATGAACTAGAATTGGTTAATAATAAAACAATAGAACAAATTATTAGGCCAACTGGATTATTAGACCCTATTATTGAAGTAAGACCTACAAAAGGTCAAATAGATGATATCATTAATGAAATAAGAAATCGTATTAAAAGTAATGAAAGAGTTTTAATTACAACTCTGACTATTAGAATGAGTGAAGAGTTAACAAATTATTTAAAAGAGATTGGTATTAAAGTAGCTTATCTTCATAATGAAATTAAAACATTAGAAAGGTTAAATATCATTAGAAATTTGAGACTTGGTAAATATGATGTAGTTGTTGGTATTAATCTACTTAGAGAAGGTATTGATATACCAGAGGTGTCTTTAATAGTCATTATGGATGCTGATAAGCAAGGATTTTTAAGAAGCTCAAGAAGTTTAATACAAACAATAGGAAGAGCTGCTAGAAATAAGAATGGTAAAGTTATAATGTATGCGGACAATATTAGTGAAGCAATGAATACCGCAATTGCTGAAACGTCAAGAAGAAGAAAGATACAAGAAGATTTTAATAAAAAGAATAATATAATACCTACAACTATTGTAAAAGAAATTAGGGATTTAATTAGTAACGTAGATGAAAAAACAGTTGATGAAAAACCTAAATATTCAAAACAGGATAAAAACAAGTTATTAAGAAATTTAGAAGTTGAAATGAGAAAAGCGGCTAGTGAACTTGATTTTGAAAAAGCTATGGAGTTAAGAGACATAATGTTTGAACTTAAAAGCGAAGAGTGATAAAATAATAATAGAGGTAATATGAATAAAAAAGGGTATACATTAATAGAGGTATTAATAGTAATTGCTATAATAGCAACTATAGGCGTACTTGCTACTGTAAATTTGGATAAAATAATAAGTAATTCAAAAGAGGATAAGTATGATGCAATGATGAGAGATATAACAGAAGCGGTTAATACATATATAACTATTTACGAGGAGGAGCTGAGTAACAATTTGAACTCTCTATACAATAATGAAACTTCTTTTCAAGTGTCAATATCTACTTTGCAAGATGTTTTGCTATTAGATGATCCTTTAAAAGATCCTAGAAATAATAAAACAATTGACGGAAATAATACGTTTGTAACAATCACTTACGTTAGTGCATCTCCTTCATTAGGGGTTCTGCTTGGAGATATAAGCTACATTAACTAAAAATTGCCAAATAAAAACACTACCACAAATATCACATTTGTGGTATAATATTGCGTACAAAAAGGAAGACTATAAAGAGGTATATTATGGACAAAATAGTAATTAAAGGTGCTAGAGAAAACAATTTAAAAAACATTAATATAGAGATACCTAAAAATAAACTAGTTGTAATGACTGGCGTAAGTGGAAGTGGGAAAAGCAGTTTAGCTTTTGATACTATTTATGCCGAAGGCCAAAGAAGATATGTAGAAAGTTTAAGTGCATATGCTAGACAATTTTTAGGAAATATGGAAAAACCGGAAGTGGATTCGATAGAGGGATTAAGCCCTAGTATTAGTATTGATCAAAAAACTACTAACAAGAATCCTAGAAGTACTGTTGGAACCGTAACTGAAATATACGATTATTTAAGACTTCTTTATGCAAGAATAGGTGTACCTTATTGTCCAAAACATAAAAAGCCAATTAAACATCAAAGTATTGAAGAAATGACTAATAAAGTATTGGATTTTGAAGAGGGTACTAAAATAGAAATAATGTCTCCAGTCGTAAGAGGAGAAAAAGGGACTCATAAGGAAACATTAGACAATTTAAGAAAAGAAGGGTTTGTAAGAGTTAGAATAGATAATGAAATAAGAAGTTTAGATGAAGATATTTCGTTAGAAAAAAACATTAAAAATGACATAGATGTTGTGATTGATAGGATAGGGGTTTCACCCGAAGCAAGAAGTAGAATATTTGAAGCCATTGAAGTAAGTACAAAGATGGCTGACGGAAAAGTAATCATAAATGTAATAAATAAAGAAGAAATATTAATGAGTGAAAAGTATGCCTGCCCAGAATGTAACTTTTCTATACCAGAACTTGAACCAAGAATGTTTTCTTTTAATAGTCCGTATGGTGCATGCCCAGAATGTAAGGGATTAGGTATAAAACTTAAGATAGATGAAGATTTATTATTACCCGATAAAGAAAAAAGTATTATGTCAGGAGCAGTAGCTTCTTTTCAAAGTGGAGATACTTTAAACATCTATTACAAAAAATTAGCTTCAACTGCAGAGCATTATAATATTGATTTAAACAAATCAATAAAAGATTTAAAAAGAAAAGAATTAGATATCTTGTTATATGGTTCACCAGATAAGTTACATTTTGAAGTTAATTCTAAAAGTGGAAGTATATTGAAAAGTTTTGATAAATTTGAAGGTATAATTACAAATTTAGAAAGACGTTATATGGAAACTTCTAGTGGATATATTAGGGAATGGATAGAGTCTTATATGACAGAGTTACCCTGCCCAGTATGTAATGGTGCAAGGTTAAATGAAGCAATATTAAATGTGTATATTAATAAAAAAAATATTAATGAAGTAACTGAGTTAAGCATAAAAGATTTATTAGATTTTATTAGCAATTTAAAATTATCTAAAGAGGAAACTGAAATATCATTTTTGATAGCTAAAGAAATAAAAGAGAGATTAACATTCCTAATGAATGTTGGTCTTGAATATTTAACTCTTAGTAGAGGAGCATCAACACTAAGTGGAGGAGAAAGTCAGAGGATAAGACTTGCTACTCAAATAGGTAGCAGATTAAGTGGTGTATTGTATGTCCTTGATGAACCTTCTATAGGGCTTCATCAAAGAGATAATAATAAGTTAATTGCATCATTAAAAGAAATGAGAGATTTAGGAAATACTTTAATCGTAGTTGAACATGATATTGATACAATGATGGCAGCAGATTATCTTATTGATATAGGCCCTAAAGCCGGAGATGAGGGTGGCTATATAGTTGCCGAGGGAACACCAAATGAAGTAATGAATAATAAAAATAGTTTAACTGGTAAATATTTAAAAAAAGAATTAAAAATAGATGTTCCGAGCATTAGAAGAAAAGGTAATGGAAAATATTTAACAGTAATTGGGGCTAAGGAAAATAATTTAAAAAATATTGATGTATCATTCCCATTAGGTAAATTTATTTGTGTAACTGGTGTAAGCGGAAGTGGTAAAAGTACTTTGGTTAATGACATACTTTATAAATCACTATCTAATCAATTATATAGGTCTAAAGATAAACCAGGTAAGTGTGATAAAATCAAAGGCATTCAATATGTAGATAAAGTTGTTAACATTTCTCAAGATCCAATTGGAAGAACGCCAAGGAGTAATCCGGCAACATACACCGGTGTATTTGACTTGATAAGAGATGTTTTTACTGAATTAAAAGAATCAAAAATAAGAGGATATAGTAAAAGCAGATTTTCATTTAATGTAAAGGGTGGAAGATGTGAGGCATGTAGTGGGGATGGAGTTAAAAAAATAGAAATGCATTTTTTACCAGATGTATATGTGCCATGTGATGTATGTGGAGGCAAGAGATACAATAAAGAAACTTTACAAGTTAAATTTAAAGGGTTAAATATAAGTGAAATTTTAGATTTAAGAGTTGATGCAGCATTAGAAATATTTGAAAATGTTCCTAAAGTAAAAAGAATATTACAAACTATGCATGATGTTGGACTTGGTTATGTAAAGTTAGGTCAAAATGCAGTTACTTTATCAGGTGGTGAAGCAGCTCGTGTAAAACTTGCTAAAGAATTACAAAAAAAGCCTACAGGTAAAAGTATATTTATATTAGATGAGCCTTCAACCGGACTTCATCAAGATGATATTAAAAAATTATTGGTAATATTGCAAAGTATTGTAGATAATGGAGATACTGTAATAGTTATTGAACACAATTTAGATATAATAAAAGTAGCTGATTATATTATAGATTTAGGACCTGAGGGTGGTAACAATGGTGGACAAATTGTTGCAGAAGGTAGTCCAGAGGTAATAATCAAAAATAAAAATTCTTATACAGGAGAATATTTAAAAAAGGTGTTATAAACACCTTTTATTTTATCCAATTTTTTTATCAATTAATTCGATACTTCTTTTTGGATCTTCCAAGAGAATTTCTGCTAAAAATTTATTTTTTCTTAACTCTTTTATAAAAATTAATTCTTCTTTTGTAATAACTTCTCTTTTTTTATTAATGTCTTCTACAGTAACAATGTTATCGCTTCCGATTAAATAATCACTTGTTACATTATATAAAGCCATCATTGCAATTATTGTTTCAATGTTTGGAGTTCTTGTCTCTTTTTCATAACAACATATGCTAGCTTTAGTGACGCCTAAAATCTTACCTAATTCTTCTTGAGTTAGATTTTTAGATTTTCTTAGTTCTTTTAGACGACTTCCATTCACTCTAATCACCTTATAAAATTATTATAAACTAAAAAAAATATTCTATTATTTAATTAACATATAGTAAACTAAATGGTTTAAAATAAACAAGTAAAAAAGCAGATTATTCTTCTTCTGCTTTTTTACTTGTTAAGAATGTGATTTTTTCTGCGATTACTTCAATGTAGTATTTATGTTCACCATCTTTTTCTACATTGTTGGTTTGTATTCTTCCTTTTATTCCAACGACATCACCTTTTTTACAATATTCGCAAGTGTTTTCAGCTATGCCATTCCACAAGATACAAGGTATAAAATCAGTTTCATAGATTCCATCTACATTTTTGTAGCATCTATTAACGGCTATTACAACTTTGGTTCTTTTTTTGCCATTCTCAGATTCAATTATTTCTGGATCTTTTGTAAGTCTTCCAACAAATATTACTTGATTTAACATAAAAATTCCTCCTTTCTTAACCATAATATCATATTTAAAAATCAATGCATTTTATTAAAATTTAAAAATAGAGAAGAAATATTTTTATATTGTTCAAAATATCATTTAAAATATAAAAATAGAGTAATCTTATTACTCTAAAATTTAATTATAAAAAAATTAAATTTTTATTTAGAAAAGTTATATAAACTATTTTTATCTTTTAAAGCGTTAATTAGAGTATCTATTTCTTCATAAGAATTATAAAAGTATAAACTTATTCTAACTGTATTTTCATAACTGACTTCTTCTTTTAACATCTTTGCACAATAAGTACCACTTCTTACACAAATATTTTTACTATTTAAATATAGTCCTAAATCTCCAGATAAAATGTTATTTGCATTTATAAGTACAATTGATGATTCACTTTTTTCATTATAAATATTTATATATGGTATTTCTTTTATTCTTCTAATTAAATATTTTTTCAAATATATTTCTTGTTTTTCAATGTTTTCCATACCAACATTTTCTATATATTCTATTGCCGTTCTAAAGGCAATTATTCCAGATATATTCATAGTACCTGCTTCAAATCTATACGGGATGCTTTCTAATACTAGTTTTTCCTCATTAAATGTTTCATTCATTCCTCCGCCAAATTTAAATGGATACATTTTATTTAGAAGTTCATATTTGCCATATAAAACTCCGACACCAGTTGGACCACACATTTTATGAGCAGAAAACACTAAAAAATCGGGATCCATTTCTTTAACATTGGTTTTGATGTGCGGTACACTTTGAGCAGCATCTACTACAACATATATTCCATTATTATGAGCAATTTCAATTATTTCATTAATATTTCTTATATCTCCCACTACATTAGTAATGTGTGCCAAACTAATTACTTTAGTTTTATTATTTATACTTTTAAGTAAAGAAGAAGCTGTAATTTTTCCGTCTTCATCTAATTCTATAAACTTTAGTTTTATGTTGTTTTTAATACCTAATATATACCATGGCAAAATATTAGATGCATGTTCACTTTTTGATAATAATACTTCGTCTTTTTCTTTTAGTATATTAGAAAAAAAGCCAAAAACAATCATGTTTAATCCTTCAGTAGCTCCGCTTGTGAATATTATTTCTTCTTTTTTTCTTGCATTTATAAATTTTTTTACTGCCTCTCTGCATAAATTAATTTCATCATCTACTTTAAAACTTATGTTATAATCTCCTCTATGTGCATTGGCAGAGTAGTTGTTGTAGTAATCACTTATCTTTTCAGTAACACACTTTGGTTTTAATGCAGTCGCAGCATTATCAAAATAAACCATATTTTTTTTTAACATAGGGAAATCATTATTTAAATTCATTTTTAACACCTTCTATATTAAATTATGAATATAGAAGAAAAAATCGCATAACAAAAGCATATTTATTCTTTAAAAAAAATTAATAAAATGTTAAAATATATCTAGAAGGTGAAATTATGAAAGATTGTTTATTTTGCAATATTGCAAATGGAAAAGTATCATCTGATGTAGTATATGAAGATAATACATTTTTAGTGTTTATGGACAAATATCCAGATTCACCAGGACATATGTTAATTGTTCCTAAAAATCATATTTTAGATTCATTATCTATGGATGATGAAACATTTAAAGCTATGAATAAAGTAATAAAAAATATGATAAATTTAGTTACAGAAAAGTTGGGAGCAGATGGAGTAACATTGACTCAAAATAATGGTATTTGTCAGGAAATAAAACATTATCATTTTCATATAATTCCGGCATATTCAAAAAAACCTAATATGAGTAATGAAGAAGTATATAAAAAACTTATAGAAAAATAATTATATATCTTGTATAATATATGTAAAAGAGGTGCATAAAATGAAAGAGGCTTTTAAAAAAATCGATAAAAAGACACTTATGGTGTCCGGTATTGGCATTGGAGTATTAATTTTACTAATAGTGTTAATTGCTTTTTTGGCAAGGATAAATGAAAAGAAGTATTATACATATGAAGAAGTTGAATCAAAATTGGTTGATGCATCTAAAAAGTACTTTTCAGATAATAGTAGTTATTTGCCAAGTGTAGAAGCTAAAACTGCTACAATAAGTATTGAGGCTTTGATAATAGGAGGATATATTTCACCATTAGATGAATTATTAAAGAATGGCAATAAATGTAGTGCTGAAGTGGTAGTAACCAATTTATTATCTGGGTATGACTATACCCCATATTTAAATTGTGGAGAAGATTATACATCAGTAGAACTTTATAATAAAGTATTAAAAGATAATTCAATAATTACAGAAGGATTTGGATTATATTTAGATAATAATGAAAAAGTATTTAAAGGAGAAGTTAAAAACAACTTTGTAATTCTTAATGGAAATTTATGGAGAATCATAAGAATAGATGAAGATAACAATTTGGTGTTAATGTCTTATTTTAAAACAAATTCTATACTTTGGGATAATAGATATAATGAGGACGTTAAAGCAAATTATGGAATTGCTAACTATAATATTAGTAGGATAAAAGATACTATAGAAAATACATATTATAATGAAGAGTTATTAACTGATGGAGAAAAATCAAAAGTTGTACAAACAAAGTGGTGCTTGGGTTCAAGAACTTCAACCGATTCAGCTAATATGAAAGATATAGAGTGTAGTGAATTAACTGAAGAAGAAAGTCCAATTGGATTATTAACTGTGTATGAATATTTACAAGCCAGTGTAGATCCTAATTGCCATACGATAGAAGATAGAGGGTGTACAAATTACAATTATATGCATGATAGACAAAGTTCATTCTGGACAATTACAAAAGGGCAAAAGAATTCATCATATGTTTATAATGTAACAAGTAGTGGTGTAATTGAATCTAAAGCAAATACTACTAAACAGGTAAGGTATGTAATAAAATTAAGTCCTAAAACAATATATACTTCAGGTAGCGGAACAGAAGAAGACCCATACAAGATTAGGTAAAACTAATCTTTTTTCTTAACATGTTTTATGATATAATTTTATTAGAATAAAGAGGTCTTATGGAATATAAAGTTATAGTAAATAAAAAAAATAATAAACAAATGTTAACTTATAATGAAATAAAATATATGGTTAATGCTTATGTATCTGGAGAACTATCTGATGAAGAGATGACTTTGTTCATAAAAGCAATATATAAAAACAGTCTTTCTTTTAATGAAACTCTATACTTGACAGATGTGATGATTAAAAGTGGAAAAACAATAGATTTAAGTGAATTAAAAAAAGTTTCTGCAGATAAGCACTCCACTGGTGGGATAGGGGATAAAACATCATTAATTATTTTGCCAATATGCGCAGCATTAAACATAGCTGTTCCTAAAATGAGTGGAAAAAGTTTAGGAATAACTGGTGGGACAATAGATAAATTAGAGAGTATACCGGGATTTAAAAGTAAATTAACACATAAAGAATTCATTGATATATTGAATGATGTGGGTTGTGTAGATATATGTCAAAGTAAAGATATAGCGATAGCTGATAAAAAAATATATGCATTAAGAGATAGAACAGGTTATGTTGATTCTATTCCTTTAATTGCAAGTTCAATTATGTCAAAGAAAATAGCTTGTTCTTCAAAAAATATTGTAATTGATTTAAAAGTTGGCAAAGGTGCTTTTATGAAAAATATAAAAAGTGCTACAAAATTAGCTAAGCTTATGATTAAAATAGGTAATTATTATAATAGAAAAGTTATATGTGTATTAACTGATATGTCTACACCCCTTGGAAGTAATATAGGAAACATTTTAGAAGTCAGAGAAGCAATAAATTATTTTGATAAAAAATATGATAAGAGACTAAATGATATAGTTGTTACTTTGTCATCCCAAATGGTATCTATTTCTAAAAATATTAGCTACAATATGGCTAAGAAAATGGTAATTAATACTATAAATAATGGTATGGCTAAGGATAAATTTTATAAGTGGATTAATTCTCAGCATGGTGATATTGATAAAATGAAGATGAATGCTAGAAGAATAGATGTTAGAAGCAATAAAAAGGGATATATTAATGAAATTGATGCGGATATCATAGGAACTCTTGCAACTGATTTGAGTAAAATAAATAATAAATTAGATCCATCAACTGGTATAGTTCTTAGAAAAAAAATAGGAGACTTTGTCGAAAAGGATGAAGTGTTAGCAAGTATTTATTATAATAAAGAAGTAAATAATATGATTTCTTTATTAACGAATGCATATAAAATTGAAGATAGAAAGTTGAAAGTAAAAAATATTATTTTAAAAGTTATAAAATAGGGAAGTGAAAACTTGAAATATATATTAAAATGTATAGTAGTAGTTACTTTCTTTTCTTTTATGCCAAAAATTAGCGCTATTAGTAATATAAAAGTAGATAATTATGATCTAGTTCCTTTTTTTGATGACTATGTAACTAAATATAATGTATTTGTTGATAAAGAAGATAATGAGGTTAATATATCAGTTTTAACTTCAGAAGATGATGAATATGTAACAGGAGTAGGTAACGTAAATATATTGGATGGTAAAACAGAAGTTACCTTAAAGGTTGTTAAAAAAGATACTAGCATAATTGACTATCAAATAATTATATATAAAAATTATGAAGAAAATAAAGACTATGATGATGCATTACTAAAGAGTTTAGAAATTGAAGGGCACGATATTGATTTTGATTCTAATAATTATGAATATAAAATAAATGTTGAAAATGAAGAGAGATTAAATATAGACTATGAACAAAATAGTGAGTACTCAACTGTAAAAATAAGTGGAAATTCTAATTTTAAATTAGGAGAGAATATCATCAAGATAACTGTAATAAGTAAGAGCAAAAACTATTCAAATATATATGTATTAAAAGTTAATAAAATATCAGATGTATTTAAAGAGGAAAGCAGTATGAAAAAAGAAGAAAACATTTTAGGAAAAGAAGAATTAACAAAAAAAGAAACAAATATTATTATGATTTCTATAATAAATATTTGTTCCATATTAATTGTATTTATATTTTATTTATTTTTTGGTTTGAAAAAGAAGCGAAACTAGTAATTCATATATTTAACAGCATACTCTTCAAATGTTATATCTTCATTTTTTATAATAGTTGCAACTTCTACTCCTACATATCTCCAATGCCAAGATTCATAAGCATAACCAGTAATATTTTCTTTTCCCTTTGGATATCTTTCAATAAAACCATATTTATATGCATTTTCTTTTAACCAAGTATATTCTTTGTAATCTTCAAAACCATTTAACATTCCTTTTACTGAGGATATATCGGCAGCAAGACCTGTTTCGTGTTCTGAATGTCTAGGCTTAGCTGAATAAATTAATGCATGTTCAATCCCATTTTTTTTAGTTGAATTAGTAAATAACATATTTTGATAACTCTTTGTTCTAAGTCCGGAAATCATCCATAAATTCATATTTTCTTTATTGATAGCATCTATCATACTCATAAGAGCATTTCCAGCTACAGCTCTCAATTCATTTTTATTATCTGTTACTAAATATTTGCTGCTTAACTTAATAGTATCTTTTGGATAATATGCCTCAGGAAGTTTATTATATTTGTTTACCAAGACTAATATATCATTTGGATTTTCTACTTCTTTTATATTAGTATAAAAATCATTATCCAATCCGATATTAACATATGTAACAATTAAATTTTTGTCTATTTTAGGATTATTCTCATAATATGAAATATATCTTTTTAAGTAATCTTTTTTATAATATTTACTTTCAAATATAAAAGATATTTTATTTATTTCTTCTGGTACATAATTATTTTCTAAAAGTTCATTAATTCCCTCTATAAAAAAAGTACTATCTACATAATTTATTTTTATATAGCTTTGCAAATAATCATTAATATATTTATCAGTTTCCATTACTTTATCTAAAGTTTTATAGTATGTATTATTAAAATATAATTCCAAACCCAAATCTTTTATTTTTTTATAAGATATATCACTATATCCCGGATTATTTGACTTAGTAGTTGTATTAATTTTCAAGTAGTCTTTTCCAAAATATAAGCCTGCTGCAACTAAAACAACCAGCAAAACACCAATAATAAATTTTTTCATATATTCACCTATACTAATTATAACATTTTTCTATTCTTTTAGAATATATATCTTAAATAAAGATATTTACTTGATAAAATATTTTCAAAGTTTTGTTTAGCATTAAAAAACCACACCTTTTGTGGTGAGGTTCAAATTTCAATTTAAGAAAAACAATTTATATAAATTGTTTTTTGCTTACTTATTAATTATTTTTGAAAGTGATTTTTTTTTGTTAAAATATATTCCGACAAAGGTAATAGCAATTAAAGATATACCACCAATTATAACGCTATTTTGTATTGAATCACTTGTTTTAGGATTATTTAATAATAAATCATCACTTTGAACTACTGAGAAAGCTATTTGAATATCTTCGGTTTCAGCCATTACTCTAGGAAATAATTTGTCAAGTAACATAACAATTGGAGAATTGTTTTCTTTTGGTGATATTGTTGCCATATAAACATCTTCATCCTCGGGATTTTCACTATTCATTAATTCTACACTTACTTCTTCGTTTTCATCAATGTAATTATCTTCAAGATATTTTTCAATAACATCTATAATGTCTTGCCCAGCTTTTACAGTAGGTATTTTGAAAGCTTTATGAAATTCTATTTCTGCAGCATCATATATTTTTGAATTTACACCTATTTGAATAACACCGCCAAACATTGGACTACTTATAGAATCATCACCATATCTTGTATCCATTCTATAAAATAAATTTTCAAGTTCCAAATCTTTTTTTAAATCAGATCCATTAATTAATATTTCTTGAAATGATTCATCACTAGTTGCAAATAAATCATCATATATTTTATTTAAATATACATAATATTTTGCTTTTATTTTTGGCATTGCCGTTTCTACTGCTTCAGCTTCTCTAGGGATTGACTCTTTGTATTGAACTGGAATATTTTTAGTGCTTGTAGATAAGTAAACATATCTGCCAGGTTTAAATTCGATAGTTTTTCTGATTGAAGCACTACATTGATTACCACTGATAATACATTCAAAATTCATATTATCATGCCCATCGGTTACTTTTGATAATTCCAAATCAGTTGCATCTATACCATATGGATATTCCATATTATTTGATGTAAATACTTTATCTATAAAGGAATTTACAAATGGAAGATTTATTTCTGTTATAGGAACTAATAATTCTTCCGCATCTGCAGTTAAAGTTCCATTAATATTAACAACAACATCAACTGGTAGAGCAAAATCCGGAAAACTGCCACCTAAATCAGCGCAACTAACCGTAGTCCAACCATCTGCAACTGGTGTAATAATCGCATTTTCATCAATTGTTGCTATACTAGTATCTTCACTAGTACAACTTAATGGACCAACGACTTGACTAAATGGTATTGTTATTGTTTCATCATTTTCAAAAACTCTTGTTGACTGATCGTCTAAACTAAGAGCATTTAATGAGCATACACCTGCCATAAATGCTAGTAAAGCAAATCCTAAATATTTTGATTTTTTCATAAAATCACTCCTTTATTATCATAGATATATTATATAATGTGCACACTTTTTTTGTCAATATTTTTCCATTGGTTTATGTTGTAGCATATATGCAAAGTATGAATATTTTTTATATAAGTACATATTATTTTTTAGGGTGTCAATATGAAAAAAATTATATTATTAGTACTAAGTTTATTTTTATTTATAAGTTCATTAAAAGCAGATGGTGTAGCAGTCAATGCTTCTATCCAGGAGTATGCTCCTAATAGTAAATCAGCTATATTAATTGAGCCAACCACTAAAACCATTTTGTATGAAAAAAATGCTTATGAAAAATTATCTCCTGCATCTATGACTAAAATAATGACTATGCTTTTAACAGCAGAGGCATTAAAAAGTGGTAAATTAAAATTAGATGATGAAGTTTTAATTAGTAAAAATGCTTCATCAATGGGTGGTACTCAAATATTTATAGAAGAAAATACTAAAGTTAAAGTAAGTGATTTATTAAAAGGTATTGGAATAGCATCAGCTAATGATGCAGCAGTGGCAATAGCTGAAAAAATAGGTGGTACAGAAGAAAATTTTGTTAACATGATGAATTCAAAAGCAAAAAAGTTAGGTGCGAAAGACACAAATTTTAAAAATCCACATGGACTTGATGAAGTGGACCATTACACAACTGCATACGATTTAGCATTAATAGCTAGTGAACTTGTTAAATATGATAATATTTTAAAAATAACAAGTACTTATGAAGAATATATTAATGTAAGTGGTGAAAATCATTGGTTAGTCAATACAAATACATTGGTTAGATTTTATGACGGAATGGATGGCCTTAAAACCGGATATACTGATCAAGCAAAGTATTGTTTAACATCTACTATGAAAAAAAATAACATGAGATTAGTTGGAGTAGTAATGGGCGCTGAATCAAAAGAAAAAAGAAGTGCTGATACTATCAGTATGATGGAATATGGATTTGGAACTTATAAAGCAAAAACAATTTTAGAAAAAGAAAAAAAACTTGGGACAATTTATATAAACAATAGTAAAGACAGAACGATCCCTTATTATTTGGAACAAGATATAAATATTTTAACTAATTTTCAAGATGATGAAATAAAATATGATTTAAAAGAAAATATATTTAATGTAAAAGCGCCTCTTAAAAAAGGTGATATAATAGGTGAAATGATTTTATCTTATAACAACAAAAAATTTAAATATAATTTAGTTGTTAATAAAGATGTAAAAAAATCAAGTTTTTTAACAATGCTAATAAACAATTTGAAAGACATATTAAGTGGGGAAATAAACATATTTTAAATACTTTAAAATATGTTTTTTATTAAGGGTTTATTTCACTACAAAGCATTTATATTCTTGCATATGTTAAAATAGAGGTGAAATATGAAAGAAAACTGCAATTGCGCTTATCAAAAAGCATTAAATAAAATAAATAATTATAGAATAAATAATTTAGGCAGTTGTTGCTGTTGTTTTGGTTCAACAGGTCCAACAGGTCCAACAGGCCCAACAGGTCCAACGGGTCCAAC
>CAZLNV010000023.1:0-12937 GCA_964561095.1 uncultured Muribaculaceae bacterium
TTATGTTACCAAATAAAAATGGCTTTGAAATATTAAAGGAATTAAGAAAAGAAAAAGTACATTCAAAGATTATAATGTTGACAGTTAAAAATACTATAGATGATAAAATGTTGGGGTTTAATAATGGAGCTGATGATTACTTAACAAAGCCATTTCATATGAATGAACTATTAGCTAGAGTAAATTTACAACTAAGAAAGAATGATAATGGTTTGGATGGTTCAATTTTAGAAATTGGCGATCTAAAATTGGATATTAAGAATTTAAATCTAATTTGTTTAACAACCAATTATAAAGTTTCTATTATCGGTAAAGAATTTCAATTATTAGAAACACTTATGAGAAATACCAATCAAATAATGGCTAAAGAGCAATTATTTAATAAAATTTGGGGATATGATAGCGATTGTGAAATAAATAGTTTAGAGGCATATATTTCATTTCTAAGAAAAAAATTAAAAATAATAAATTCGAAGGCAAAAATCAAAGCAATACGAGGTATTGGTTACAAATTAGAGGTATAATATGAAAAAATTAAAATTTAAAGTTTTTGCTACAATTTTTACAATATTAACTATTTGTGTATTATCTGTTTTTATATTTATTAATGTTAAAAGTTATGTAGTAAAAGAAGATAATATAACAAATATATTAAATAGAATGTCTATTCCAGAATCAATAGACAAAAACAATAGACCTTTGGAGATGACTAATAATCCTAGAAAAATATTTATGGAATTTATTGTTTATACTATAGTTTTAGATAATAATGGTAACTATAACTATCTTATAAACAATACTGATAAAGATATAGTAGATGAAGTGAAAATCAAAACTATAGCGGAGGATATAATTAATAATCACAAATATTCTTATTATGTTGGTAACTTATATTTTGAAAAGTTTGCTTATTCTTTTACGAATAATAACTTAATAATTATTGATAATATAAATATCAATAAGGAACTCGTTAATACATTTTTAATAACTTTTGTAATTTTTATATTAGTAGAATTCATTATTGGCTTGATAACTTACTATTTAACTAGATGGATAATTACACCAGTAAATGAAAGCTTTGAAAAGCAAAAAAGATTTATAGCAGATGCTTCACATGAATTAAAAACCCCTCTTGCAGTAATAATTGCTAGTTGTGATGCTTATAATAATGACTCTAATATAAAATGGATTAATAATATAAAAAGTGAATCTGAAAGAATGTCAAAATTAGTAATAGATTTGTTAGATTTAACGTATTTGGAAAATGAAAAAAATGTAGAAAAGAAAGATGAAAATTTATCAAAAATAATTGAAAGTTCTGTATTAACTTTTGAAAGTATATTTTTTGAAAAAAGCATTAAACTAAAATATGATATTAAAGAAAATATAATATTTAATTGTAATGCAGATTTAATAAAAGAATTAATGGGAATTTTATTAGATAACGCTATTAAGCATAGCAAAGAAAAGGGATTAGTATCTATAAAACTTTCAGACACTAATAAAGTAATAAGTTTGGAAGTAAAAAATAAGGGATTACCTATAAAAAAAGGTGATGAAGAGAAAATATTTGAAAGATTTTATAAAAGTGATGAATCTAGAAATAGAAAAGATAATAGTTATGGACTTGGATTAGCAATTGCTAAAAATATAGTAGAAAGTCATAAGGGATTAATTAAAGCTTTTTCTAAAAGCGGGTATACAACTTTTAAAATAACATGGAATCAAAAATAAATTTGATTCTTTTTTTCAGTTTTATTTAAGGTTTTGTTATTAAACTAAATTTATGAATTGGAGGATTATGAAAAAAAATGGATTATTAAAAAAAGTTTTAATCAGTGCAGGAATATTTTTATCGGGAGTTGTGATTTCAATTGGAACAGTTTATATATATCCAGATTTATTTAATGAAACAGTAACAAAATTAGAAAAAGATGTGACTATTACAGACGAAGGCATATCTGAGTCAGTTGATAAAGTGTATGATTCGGTAGTAGTTGTGTCTACTTATAAAGATGGCACTCTTATTTCTTCCGGAAGCGGTTTCATATATAAAAAAGATGAGACCAGTGCATACATAATAACAAATCATCATGTAATAGATAATGGCAATTCCTATAAAGTAACTTATACGGATGAAAGTACAGTAGAATCTAGCTTACTTGGAAGTGATGAATATTCTGATATAGCTGTATTAAAAGTAGCGGCAAAGGATAATTATAGTGAAGTCCAAGTTGGATCATCTTCAACTCTTAAGGCTGGCGATACTGCTTTTACAGTAGGTACTCCACTTGACAACGTTTATTCATGGACAGTAACAAGGGGAATTATATCTAGTAGTAACAGGTTAGTTGAAATATCAACAACAAATCAGTCAAGTACAGACTACATGATGAATGTAATACAAACAGATGCGGCGGTTAATTCGGGTAACAGCGGAGGTCCTTTATGCAATATAAATGGAGAAGTTGTAGGTGTCATATCTGCAAAGATTAGTTCTACAGGTGTAGAAGGTATGGGATTTGCAATACCAATTGAAACAGCAATAGAAAAATCAGAATTAATAATTAAGGGAGAAAAAATCGAATATCCATATTTGGGAATATCGATGATTAATTTATCAGATATAGCAAAATATCAAAATTACTATAATTATTTACCAGAAACTTCTCTTAGTGAAGGAATTGTAATTGCTTCAGTAGAAGATAATTCTTCTGCTTCAAAATCAGGATTAGCTTCAAAAGATATAATCACTAAAATAGGAGATGTCAATGTAAATAACATAGCATATTTTAAATATGAACTCTATAAATATAAAGTAGGGGACACAGTAACAATTACGTATGAAAGGAATGGTAAGACAAATACCGTAAAAATAAAATTATTATCAAATAAAAATAATTTATAATTTTCAGTTTTATTTAAGTTTTAAATTTTACTATAAAAGCATAAACACAAAAGGAGGAAAAAATGTTTATTATAAAAAATGCTTGGAAGTCAATTACAAGAAATAAAGGAAGGAATATATTAATAGGCTTAATTATTGTAGTAATAGGGGCGGCTTGTGCGGTTACATTATCTATAAGAAACTCAGCTAATAAGTTGGTTAAAGCTTATGAAGAAAAATATAATGTAGAAGCTACCTTGTCGTTTAATAGAGAGTCATTAATGTCAAATTTTACACCAGGAGATGACAGCTTAGAAGAAAATATTGAAAAATTTAATGACATTGAGTCAATTAGTGTAGAAAATATTGATAATTATGGAGATAGTAAATATGTAGATTATTATTACTATACCTACAGTGTAGGAATGGATGGGAAAAATATTACAGTTGCTTCAGAAGAACTTCAAAAAATAACAACCGAAACAAAAACAACGACTAAAACTTCTGGTGGTGGCCCAATGCCCGGTGGAGGATTCAGACCTTCAAAAAGTACAACCACAACAACTAAGTCAGAACAAATAATAAATATGAGAGGAACAAACAGGGATTTCACATTAATAGGTTATAGCTCTTATGAAGGAATGAAAGATTTCATAACTGGTGGTTATACAATTACAGAAGGAGAAGTAAGCTCAGACTTTACTAGTAATAATTGCGTAATAAATGAAGAATTAGCATCATTAAATGAACTCGAAGTTGGAGATACTATTACTTTGGTCGATCCGGATAATTCGAGTTTGACTTATAGTTTGACAATTACTGGTATATTTGCAGATTCATCAGAAAATTCAAGCAACATGAAAAGTATGTTCTCTTCATCTGCTAATAGTATTATAACTAATTCAAAAGTGGTAGAAACCATTGTAGCAAAGGATGAAGATATAAGTGCTACTACCACCCCTACATTTATACTAAAAAGCAAAGATGTAGCTGATAGTTTTGCTGAAGAGGTAAAAGAAAAGGGTCTCGATGAGAATTATCAAGCAACTAATAATATAGATGAAATAGAAAGTGAAACTTCTTCAATTACAAATGTCTCATCATTTGCAACTACATTTTTGATAATAACATTAGTAATTGGTGGTGTAGTCTTATTTGTAATAAACATGATAAATGTTAGAGAAAGAAAATATGAAATTGGTGTTTTAAGAACAATAGGAATGAGTAAATTTAAAGTTACAGCACAATTTGTAACAGAAACATTTATAGTAGCAATATTTAGTTTACTAATAGGAGCTGGTATTGGTTCAACATGTAGTGTCCCAGTTGCAAATATGTTATTAAGTAATGAAATAGAAAATTCAAAAGAAGAATCAAATAAAATTAGAGAAAATTTTGGTGGTATGAATGATAAAACTGAAAGTACTATTGAAACAGATGAAAGCAGCATGGCAGTGGATGCTAAGGAAGAAAACACATTAAATTATGGAGTAGCGCAAATTACTGAAGAAACAAATATAAATGCTGTTGTAGATATAAAAGTTTTATTAGAACTTCTCGGAATAGGTTTAGGATTAATATTAATAAGTAGTATATCTTCAATGGTAAGTATTTCAAGATTTTCACCACTATCAATTTTAAAGGAGAGAAGTTAAATGAATATATTAGAGTTAGATAAAATAAGTTATAAATATAAAGATGCTGATAAAGATGACTATGTATTAAAAGATATTTCTTATGAATTTGAATTAGGAAAAACATATGCAATAAAAGGAAAAAGTGGAAGCGGTAAAACAACATTATTATCAATTTTAAGCGGACTTGAAAAATGCAATGAAGGTAAAATATATTATGAGGGCAAAGATTTATCAAAAATGAACTTAGATAAGTATAGAAATTCTGATATTGGTATTATCTTTCAATCATATAATTTGTTACCACATTTAACTGCAATAGAAAATATTATATTATCTATAGATATATGTAATTTAAAAATTAAAGATAAAAGAAAAAGAGCAATAGAACTGCTTTCCAGTGTGGGCTTGGACGAAAAAAAGGGAGACAGAAAAGTATTAAAGCTATCTGGTGGAGAACAACAAAGAGTAGCAATTGCAAGGAGCTTATCATATAATCCAAAAATAATATTGGCTGATGAACCTACAGGTAACTTGGATAAAGAGACTGAAGAAGAGATAATAAAAATATTTGAAAATCTTGCTAAAAAAGAAAATAAATGTATTATTATTGTAACTCATTCTAAAAATATTGCTAACAGTGTAGATAAAGTTTATGAATTAAAAAAATTATAATAAGTATTATGAAAGGAGGTGATATGTGAAACTGAAAATTATTGGGTAAATCATGGTAGCGGAGTGAAATTATTAAAGAACTTAAACAAAGTTTTTGAAAATGTAAACCTTAATCCAAAAAAACATTTAAAAATAAAATTTATATACATTTCATGATGTTAAGTAATCCATATTTGTAATTATGGGTAAGGATTTAGCCAATAGAAATATAGTATGAAATTGTTTGCGTAAATAAATTTAAACCTAGTGATATTTTTACTAGGTTTTTTAATTTGCATATTCATTAATTTTAAACTATAATAATTTATGAGGTGTTTTAATGAGAAATAGAAGAGACGCAAAAAGATTAAAAGTGGATGGGATGCATAACTTAATGTGGCACATAAAGTCAAAGAGATGTGATTCCGATGTATATATTAATTTCAAGGTAGATATGACTAATTTAATAGATTATATTAATAAAAAGAAGAAAACTGATGATAAAATAACTTATTTTCATGCTTTTGCTACTGCGATAGCAAAAGTGGTTGGAAATCAATCACACTTAAATAGATTTTTACTTAATTCACACTATTATGAAAGAAATGATATATCACTTTCTTTTGTAGCAAAAACAGAGTTTAAAGAAGATGCTCCAGAATTTTTTGCTTATATTACTGCGGAAGAAAATGATAACTTAGATACAATAAAAGATAAAATTTATAATATAGTTCATAAAATAAGAAGTAATGAAAAAAATGATGCAGATAATTTAATAGAAAAAGTAGGAAGGATGCCAAGAATTATAAGAGCATTTGTTATTTGGTTATTAAAAGTGTTAGATAATTATGACTTATTACCTAAGAGTTTAATTGAAAATGATATATATCATAGTACAATTTTACTTTCTAATTTGGGAAGTATTAAGTGTGGGGCTATATATCATAATTTAACTGATTTTGGGACTAACTCTATACTTATGACTATTGGGGAAATAAAAAAAGAAGCTATAGTAGTTAATAATGAAATAAAGATTCATGATGTATGTGAATTTGGAATAAACTTAGATGAAAGAATTGCAGATGGGGTTTATTTTGCAAAATCAATGAATTTATTTAAATATATATTAGAAAATCCCAAATTACTAGAGGGGAAAATAAATGAAAAAATTAAGGATTTTTAATAAAAGAAAATTACATAATTTTTATGATAAAGCAAAATTTAATTTAAAATATCCAAATTGTTCAATGGTAGAACTTATTATGAAAACAGCTTCAAAATATCCTGATAACATTGCTTATGAATATTTTGGGAATGAAGTATCTTATAAGAAATTTATAGAACAAATTGAATCATGTGCTAAATCTTTAAAAATTAATGGTGTCAAAGAAGGAGATGCCGTAACCATATGCACCGCCAATACTCCCGAAGGGATTATTATGTTTTATGCTGTAAATATGGTGGGTGCTATTGCCAACATGGTACATCCTTTATCAAGTGAAAAAGAAATAGAAGAATATCTTAATTTATCTAAAAGTAAGTTTATATTAATAATAGATATGGCCTATGAAAAGTTGGCTAATGTAATTAGTAACACAGAGGTAGAAAAAGTAATAATAATGACGCCAGCAGATGGTATGAGTTTAATTAAGTCATTGTTTTATTGGTTTATAAAAGGAAGAAAAACTAATACAGATGAAATGTTTTATGATAATGTAATGGTATGGAATGACTTTATAGATAGTGGAATTTATTACAAGGGAAAATATAAAAATTTTAAAAAAGATAAAGATCCAGCTGTAATTTTATATAGCGGTGGTACAACCGGTACATCAAAGGGTGTACTCTTATCAAATAAAAATTTTAATGCCTTAGCTATACAAAGCAAGCACATTGCAGATAATCCCAATACCGAAATATATTTAAATCCAGGAGATAGTACTTTATCAATAATGCCAATATTTCATGGATTTGGGCTTGGAGTTTGTATACATACTCCATTAAATGCTGGTATGAAATGTATTTTAATACCTAATTTTAATGCTAATGATTTTCCATATTTAATAAAAAGAAATAAGCCTTCATTTATTGCTGGAGTTCCAACCTTATTTGAAGCACTAACAAAATGTAAGACATTTAATGAAGACTCTTTAAAAAGTGTTAACACAGTTATATCTGGAGGAGATATTTTAAAAAAAGATTTAAAATTTAAAGTGGATAATTTTTTATCTTCTCATGGGAGCAATGCTAATATAAAATGCGGTTATGGATTAACAGAAGCAACTGGTGCTACTTCAGTAATGTTTACAAGTGATTTTAAAGATGACACAATTGGTATACCACTACCAGATACATATTATAAAATAGTAAAACCAAATACTCACGAAGAGGTAGAAAATGGTACAGAAGGAGAAATTTGTATAAGTGGTCCAACAGTGATGTTGGGATATATTAACAACGAAGAAGAAACACTAAAAACATTAAGAAGACATGAAGATAAAAGAATATGGCTTCATACAGGTGATATTGGATTAATAGATAATGATGGCTTAGTATATTTTAAGCAAAGATTAAAGAGAATAATAATATCTTCAGGATACAATATTTATCCATCACACATAGAATCAATTATAGAATCTCACCCAAGTGTACAAAATTGTGTAGTTGTTGGAGTAGACCATCCTTATAAAGTCCAAGTTGCTAAAGCTTTTATAGTATTAAAAGAAGGAATTCCTGAAAGTGAAGCAAAAAAGAGCATAAAAAAATATTGTGAAAAATATTTATCTAAATATTCAAGACCATATATATATGAATTTAAAAAATCTATTCCTAAAACAAAAGTGGGGAAAATAGCATACACAGAGTTAAAATAAGCATACTATCAGTAGGTGAAGTGTATGTGGATTTTATGTGCTTTAATAGCGGCTTTTTTTGCTGGAATAACATCAGTATTTGCAAAAATAGGAGTAAATAATATTGATAGTAAATTAGCTACAGCATTAAGAACAATTGTTATTTTAATATTTTCTTTAATCGTAGTATTAATTACAGGATCTTTGCAAGAAATAAAAAATATTGATGTAAAAACAATTATTTTTATAGTTTTATCAGGAATTACTACAGCGGTATTATGGCTTACATACTTTAAGGCATTAAAACTAGCTGATGTAAGTAAAGTATCTCCAATAGATAAAACAAGTATTATTCTAACTCTTATATTGTCAAATCTATTTTTAAATGAAAAAATAACATTAGTAAAAATAATATCAATGTTATTAATTGCTATTGGTAGTTGGCTAATGACAAGTAAAAAAAATAATGTAAAAGAAAAATCAAATCAATGGATATTTTATGCAATATTAACAGCAATTTTTACTAGTCTTGCTACAATATTTGGAAAAATTGGTATAGACAATATTAATTTGAATTTAGCAACACTATTAAAAACAATTGTAGCGGCAATTGTTATATGGAGTGCAGTTTTTATAACTAAAAAAGATGAAAAAATAAAAAATATAAGTAAAAAAAGTTGGACATTTATATTTTTATCTGGGATAACCACTGGATTATCTTGGACATTTTATTTTCTGTCTCTAAGAAAAGGGGAAGCAAGTCTGGTTTTTTCAATAGAAAAGCTAAGTATAGTAGTAGCAGTCTTGTTTTCAATAATTTTTTTAAATGAAAAACTTTCTAAGAAAGCTATTATAGGTTTGATAATTATAATTTTTGGAACACTATTATTATTAATATAATTTAATAGTTGTAAAAAAAATGTTTTTTTGTTAAAATTATACTAGGAGTATGTTATGAAGAATATTACTACAGAGAACATAAATAAAGCTCTGGTACTATCAATAATTACTGTAGTTGCTTTTATATTGGCAATGTTTGGCATAACATATGCATTTTTCAGTATTGCAGTAAGTGGAAATGAAGATGCGTCTAGCATGACTATTAATGTGGTTGATTTAGGTACAGTAACGTTTTTAGACGGTAATCTTATAGGAGTCTCTGAAAGTATATATCCCATGTCACCAGAAGATAGACTAAGCAAAACTTTTACAATCACATCTGCAAACAATGAAGCTGATATTGATTACGTGATATATTTAACAGTAACTCAAAATACTTTTTTACAGCAATACACAAACGAATTTACATATACGCTAGATGGAGTGAGCGATAGTGACGGCGTTGTTACAACTGGAGTAAGCGAGTTAGTTCCCTCACCAGCTAGTCCACCTGGGAAATACGCAATTGGTACCGGGAAGTTAAAAACCGGAGGAGACGAGCATACATATACATTTACGATAGGGCTAAACGAGGTTGGAAGTAATCAAAATTCAAATCAAAATAAATCATTTTCTGGAATATTATCAGTAGAAACTAAAAAATATACTTATGAAGGAAGCATATGGGGAGAATAAAATATGGGAAAAAATAAAAATAAATTTGTAGGGGTATTAAAATATATTGGTAAAACAATATCATTAACATTATTAACAATATTAATAATTATTGGTTTAGCTTTGCTGTTTGTATTTGTAACTGCTAAAGTAGCAAAATCTAAAAATGCTGAACCACCTATTAATCTATATACTATAATTAGTCCTAGTATGACACCGAATATAGCGGTATATGATGTTGTTGTAACGGTTAAAACAGATTTATCAAAACTTAAAGTGGGAGATGTTATATCATATTATTCAGACAACCCAGCTGTTAATGGTTTAACTATTACACATAGGATTGTTAAGATCACTAAAGTAGGAGATGAATATATTTTTGAAACAAAAGGTGACGCAAATCAGTATGTTGACGAATGGATAGTAAAAGGGGAAGATGTAGTTGGTAGAGTCAATTTTAAAATCCCTCAATTAGGTAAAGTGCAATTTTTCTTAGGAAGCAAAGGCGGATGGCTATTAGCAATATTAATACCTGCACTTGCCATTATAGCTTACGATATATATAAAATTATTAAATTAATACTTATAAAACAAAGGATAGCTTTTTACCAAAAAGAAGGTACCGAATCAAATAAAGACATACAATTAGTAACAACTTCAGATATTTATAAAGAAGAAAAGCCTATTGCTCCATCTATGGATGCAACTCCAATGAATGAGCCCCTTTCATATGAACATAAAGAAGAACCAGTAACAAGTAGTTCGTCATATGAATCTGAAAAACCAGAAGAAATTATTAACATAGAAGAAGATAATATAGTGAAATCTTTTGATGAACAAGTAAAAATTATAAATGAATGGGAAGACAAAATAAGCGATAAAAACTAAAAATATTAGACAAATCATAAGAAAAGTGGTATAATTATATCACTTTTTTATATGGGGGGTTTATGAAAAAGAGAATCGATTCTGAGATTAGAAGATTAATCTTAGAAATATGTCTAGTATTAATTTTTACAATTGTAAGTATCCCATTATGGGATTATGTTGATAACTCAACTTATGCAGAGGTAGCCGAACATTATGTGACTGAATCAAAATCAAACGTCACTATAACTAATTCTAGAAAATATATTTATTCTGAAACATTTGAAGAAGCTATTACAGAAATGAATACAGCATTAATAACTTCTTATGAAGAAGAAGCAAAGGAACATGACATATATTTAGCTTTAAAAATAGGCACTAATTATGATAACATTATGTTTTCAGATGGTAGCAAAATAATAGCTTTGAAAGATTTATACGATAATACGAGTGATTATATTTATTTTAAAATTGACAATAGAGTATTAAATCCTAACGAAACATTAACATATAATTATTATATATGGACAAAAAATATAGAAGTTAACAAAAATACAAAAATAAAATTTGCTGTTTTATAAGCAAGTTTTATTTTTTTTTATAATTATTTGATTTTGATAATTATATGTTGTAAAATTAGGGTAGAATATTGTAGGAGAGTTTTAGCATGAATATAAAAGGGCTAATAAAAAGAGAAATAGTGGTAACTATTGTATCTATATTGTTAATGACAACAATATTTTTTGGTATTAGCTATGCTGTATATTTAAGAGTGGATGAAAAAGATGTTGGAACTATTGGAATGGGAGATTTGACATTTGAAATGTGCACTGATATGTCTTGCTCAGCAGCAAGCAATTTAGGTACTGTAATTACTGGCGAATTGTATCCTATGAATCAAACAGAGGGCCTTGCACAGACCCCATATACTTTTATAGCTACTAATAACGGAAATAAAACAGTTTATATTACAGTTTATGCTGCTACTCAGACAGATTTAACATATGATTATAGTAAAGTAAATATAGCTGGAAAATTAAGTACTGACAGTTCATATACAATTGAAAGGATGACTAATCAAGTAACTATTATAAAAGAAAATATACAATTATCAGTTGGGGAAAGCAAAACAATTAGCGTTTTAGTTTGGGGAACAGAAGAACTGAATAATGATTTAATAGGTCAAACATTCCATACATTTATAAATGCAATAGGATACTATTATCCAAATGATCCAAACAGCACATATGGGGCATACATAGCGAATGTAAGCGTTAATTTGTTAAAAGGCATAACATTTAATTATACTGGCAGTTATCAAGAGTGGGAGGTACCTCTAAGCGGCTACTATAACATAAAAGCTTGGGGAGCCCAGGGCGGAGCTTACGGAACATATGTAGGTGGTAAAGGTACACTTACTGATGGAACTATTTATCTTTCAGAAAATGAAAAATTATATATATATGTTGGTGGCAGTGCAGCATCCGGTGGCTATAATGGTGGAAGTAATAATACAACATATGCTGGTGGTGGTGGAGCAAGTGATGTAAGATATTTCGGAAACACCGCTCCAAATGCTTCAACTTTACTTTGGGACAATTCAATTGGATTAAATTCAAGAATAATGGTAGCTTCAGGCGGCGCAGGAGGAGGGAATTATTTTCATACTAGCACTGATGGGGGGCTACTCGTTGGCTTTAAAGGAGAAGGTCAAGGCAACTTCACTTATTCAACTGGCGGAACCCAGATTTCCGGAGGAACGGGTGCTACAACTGCCAATTATACAGGCGGAGCTGGTACATTTGGCATTGGAGGAATATTATCTGGCAATAATGCAGGCGGTGGCGCAGGCTATTATGGAGGCGGAAGTGGAATATATGAAGATTATAATGAGCAAACAGGAGTTTCCGGGGCAAATGGTTCATCATATATAAGTGGATATGCAGGGGTTAACTCAGTAACTTCTGGAAGCACAGATAATCCAAGAAATCATGCAAATATCACAAAGCATTATAGCGGAAAATATTTTTTAGACGGAAAAATATCGGCTAGAACAATTAGTGGTAATGGGAAAGTAAAAATAACATACATAGGATTACCTCCTACAAAAGTTAACACTTCACTAAATAGTGTAAGATATATAAAAGATTGTGCAACAGGCTCTAATAAAGATAATTATGTACATTGGACAGAATTGCAAGCAATATATAATGGTGAAAATAAGGCTAAAGGAGTAACTCCTACAACTAATTATAGTTTCTCTGATGTCCATTCCCCAGGAAGCTGTATTACTGATGGAGATTTTGTAGAATTTATTCGGCATGCGGCAAGCTCAAATAATACTTTGGGAACTGAAAAATGTATAACAATTGACTTGGGGAGTGAATATAATTTAGATGAAATAGCTGTATGGCATTATTGGGAAGACGGTAGAACATATGCTAGCAATGTAACTTCAGTATCGACTGATGGCAATACATGGACAGCGG
>CAZLNV010000024.1:0-12240 GCA_964561095.1 uncultured Muribaculaceae bacterium
AAAAAGAGGATTAATCCTCTTTTTTTATACCAGTTATTATTTGTAAAGCTTTTTTCATTTTCATATCATATTCTATTGCTTTTTCGTCTCCAACATTTTTCATAAGTTCTTCTTTACTAATATTGTATTTTTGAATCATCTTTTCAATTTCACTTTCTAATTCTTCTTTAGAAATTGAAACTTTTTCTTTTTCAGCTACTGCATCAACTACTAAACGATAACTAATTCTTTTCTCTGCTTCGGGTTTCATTTCATTCATTAAATTTTCTTTTGTTGAATTAGTTATTTTTAAATAATCTTCAACATTCATTCCTTGCATTTTTAGTCTTTCAGAAAACTCTTTATATATTCTTTCTGTTTCGTCTTGAGTAATTTCTTCTGGAATTTCAAACTTAGCGTTCTTTATTACTTCATCTAAAATTTTAATAACATACTCTTCTTCTGCATTTCTATTTTTACCAGCTTCTATATTTATTTTAATTTCTTCTTTTAATTTATCTATGGAATCAATTCCTTCCATTCCTAAATCCTTAAAGAAATTCTCATTTATTTCTGGAATTATTCTTGCTTTTACTTCTTTTACTTTTACATCAAATGTTACTTTTTTACCTTTTAAATCTTCAACATGATAATTTTCTGGAAAAGATAATTCTAATTTTTTTTCTTCTCCAGCACTTAATCCTATTAATCCTTCTTCAAATCCAGGTATAAATGAATTGCTTCCAATAGTTAAAGAATAGTTTTCACCTTTACCACCATCAAAAGCTTTACCATCCATAAATCCTTCAAAATCAATTACAGCAATAGAACCATTTTCAATTTTTTCATCTGTAATTTTTAATTCTGCAAATTGCTCTTTCAAATGCTCAAATTCATGTGCAATTTCTTCTTCGCTAACTGTTACTTTATTTTTTTTGATACCTAAATCTTTATATTTACCTAGTTTTACTTCAGGCATACCTGTAACAGTAAATTCTACTTCCAAATGTTTTTCATCAATGTTCTTTATATCAATTGATGGCGTACATGCTGGAGTGATAGTTTCTTTGTCAGCAAGTAATTCATCAAACATTATAGGGAGTGCTTCGTCAACTGCATCCATATATAATGATTCAACACCATATTTTTTAATATAGATGTCTTTTGGTACTGCTCCTTTTCTAAAGCCATCAACATTTGCATTTTTACTATTTTTTTTGAATGATTTGTCTAAACATTTTCCCCAAGCTTCACCTTTTAATTCTTTTGTATAACTTTTTTTCATATTCTCTCCTTCTTTTGTCTTATATATTATATAACACTTTTATTTATTTTCCAACAATTTTTGATATTTCTAATCCTTTTTTTGTTAAATTATTTTCTATAGCAATTCTTTGAACAAAAAACAATGATAATATACAAGTTAATGTGAAACTTCCACCAGCACTTAGTAATGGAAGTGGTACTCCGGTTAAAGGAATAAGTGCAAGTATTCCTAAAAAGCTTACTAAAAGATGAACTAAAATCATCATAGCAACACCATAACATATTATTGAATTTCTTAAATTATAACATTGTTTTGAAATTTTTATTATTCTATATACTAGGTATAAATATCCCAAAAGAACTATAGAAGCAACAATTACGCCTAATTCTTCAACTAATATTGTAAATATAAAGTCAGTGTGTGCTTCTGGTAAGTATAAATATTTTTGTGTTGACTTCCCTATTCCCATTCCAAATAATCCACCATTATGTATAGCAATAAAACCATTACATACTTGATAACCAGTATCTTTTGTATATCTATTACAAGGATTTCTGTATTCGAACCTACTCATTTGTGCTTCTGTCAAAAAATTTGAAGAAGTAAGCAAAAATATAAAAATAATTATTATTCCGGCTCCAGCAACTATTTTTAATATAGACGCCACATTGTTTTTTTGTAGTGGAATTGCAATAAATGTAAGAAATATAATTGCTGCAATTATAGTAGCAGTTCCTAAATCTGGCTGGGCAGCTACTAATAATATAATTGAGGCACATACTGATAAAAATATCCAAATTTTATTTTTATTAGATTCCTTTTTTGCATATGTTCCGAAAAAGAAACCCATATATAAAATTAGTAATAGCTTTGCAATTTCACTTGGTTGCAATGAAAAAAATCCCAAATCTATCCAACTTTTTGCACTATTAACAACTGTACCGTATAAAAGCAATCCAGCAAGTAAAATTAAAATGCTTACTATTCCGAGGGTTATTAATCCTTTATATTTTGAAATATCTATTCTTATAATAAATATGAAACTTACTAAATAAGAAAAAACCACAAATATTAGCTGCTTTAAGAAAAAATAGTAAGGTCCAACACCATATCTTACAACAGCTGCAACATTAGAAGCAGATAATACTAGCAATAAACCAAGTGATGAAAAAATAATCATAGCAGCTAAAAGTGGTTTATCCATATATTTTAATAATTTTTTATTTTTCATAATATCCTCTTTTATTATTTTATCATAAAATAATTAATATTTTAATACAATTTAGGTAAAATTAATGTCAATTTATCAATATTTATCATATACAATTATAGGTAGTTAAAGGAGGTTATAATTATGAATTATTATGGTTATAGTGGATATGGCGTAAACCCTTATGCATATTCTTATGGAGGATGCTGCAATACAAACCCTTGCTGTGGAGGCGGAGGGTATGGTTATGGAGCCGCTATTATTTTAGTATTATTTATACTTTTAGTAGTTGTTTTTGGAGCAGGTTTCTTAAATTATAACAATTAAGTATTGAGGAAGAATAAAAAAACTTCCTTTTTTCATGATAAAATTTGATATTTTTAAAGTTTTTTGGTAAAATATACGCATGAAAGAAGGAATTAGTTTGATTAACAAATTTGATATTTTGGATGAATCGAATAAAATATTAAGACAGGAGTCTATGCTTGCCTCTTTTCCGCTTTCAAAAAATGATAAAGATTTAATTAATGAAATGACTAAATATTTAAGAAAATCACAAGATGAAGATTATGCTGAAAAGAATGATATTAGAGCTGGCATGGGATTAGCTTTTCCTCAGCTTGGAATATTAAAAAGAATATTTGTAATTTCTTATAAAAATGAAGATGGTTCTTTTTTAGAATATCAAGTAGTTAATCCAAAAATAATATCTACTTCTGAAGAACTGATATATGTTGAAGAAGGCGAAGGATGCTTAAGTGTCAATAGAGCGGTAGATGGTATCATCCCTAGAAATGCGAGAATAACTCTTGAATTTTATGATATAGATGGTATTAAACAAACGCTTAGAGTTAGGGAGGAAATATCAGTGGCCTTTCAACATGAAATAGATCATTTAAATGGTATTTTATTCGTAGATAGAATTGATCCAAAAGATCCAGAAAAGGACAAAGAATTTATGAGAGCAATATAAGCTCTTTTTTTGTTGTCTTTTAAAAAATAATAAAGTATAATTATAATAGGTGATAAAAATGAAGGAAAGATATATATTTAGATTAATTTTGTGGAGTCTTTTACTTATTATAACATCAATTTGTGGAGTTTATGGGTTGTTAGAAAATTTAAAAAGGTCTCCAAATACTAATGAACAAAATGCAAGTTCTTCAACTAACGAAACTGTTTCTGATACATTTATAGTAACTAGTGATTTAAAATTAAATGAATCAAATATAAAGAATGGGTCATTCGATTTAACAAAAGGAAATATTAAATTAAGCATTACTAATAATGATAAACCAGTTATAACTATTAATGAGACACCAACTTTAACTGAAAATGCTTATAAAAGTATTATTTCAGTTATAGAAATTATTTTTGAGGATACAAAATATACAAACTATTTTAAAGAAAATTATAACTCAATAACTATTGGCAGTAAAACTTTTAATGGATTTGAAATTAAAGTTTTAGGAAATTCTATAATAGTTACAATAACAAAAGAGCAAATCAATTTATAATAAATCGCAAGCCACATAAAAAACACATTTTACAAAATGTGTTTTTTTTATTTAATATTTTCTAATTTAACACTTACTAGTTTACTTACTCCACTTTCTTGCATTGTAATTCCATATAATAAGTCTACGTATTCCATAGTTTTTTTCTTATGTGTGATTATCAACAATTGAGTTTTATCTCTATAATTGGATAAGTATTCCCCAAATTTTTCGGCATTTACTTCATCCAAAGCAGATTCAACTTCATCAAGTATTACAAATGGAACTTTTTTTAAATTCATTATAGCAAATAGTAAACTAATAGCTGTTAATGTCTTTTCTCCACCAGATAATAATGAAATAGATTTCATATTTTTTCCGGGAGGTATAGCAATTAATTCAATTCCTGTATTAAGTAAATCCGTTGGATCAGTTAACTTCAAAGATGCTTCTCCTCCACCAAATAATTTCATAAATACTTTTGAAAATTCTTTATTTATTTTATTAAAAGTAGATTCAAATTTGTCCATCATAACACTATCCATATTATTTATTATTTCAAGCAAATCTTTTTCACTTTTTAATAAATCTTCTTTTTGATTGTTTAAGAAGGTATACCTTTTATTTATTCTTTCATACTCATCTATAGAATCAATATTTACATTTCCAATAGATTTTATCAATTTTCTTAATTCATTAACTATACTTCTTGCTTCTTTTTCTTCTGTTTCTAAGAAGTATTTGATTTTAGCTCCTTCATAAGTTAATGAGTAATCTTCATTTAATCTATTAAGTAAATTATCTATTGCCATATTAATTTTTACTATTTCTATTTCTAATTCATTAACTTTATTGTTATTAATATTTGTAAAAGTATTTGATTTTTTCAAAGCTGATTCATTTTCAATTATTTCATCATCTACTTTTCTTTTATTAGAAATTTCGAAATTAATTTTTTGTTCTAGAGAATTGCATATATTTTCAATTTTATAATATTCATTCATTATATTATCAATAAAATCATTAATATTCTCTTTATTACTTAAATCTTTTACTTCTGAGGATAAACTACTATCTAATTCAACTAATTCTTTTAGTGCTTTTTCTTTATTAAAAATTAATTCTTTATGCTTTACTAATTCAATATTAAAGTTTAATATTTTTTCTCTAATATCAGATGTTTTAATTTCTAATTCTTTTATTCTTTTAGTACACTCTTCTAAACTTTTAGAATTTCCTTCCAAAAATAATTTATATTTATCAATTTCATATCTGTCATTTACAAAAGAACTATCTTGTTTTAAACTACCTCCACTTAATGAACCTCCAACGTGTAATAATTCTCCCTCTAATGTAACTATTCTATATCTATAATTTATTTTTTTACTAATATTAAAGGCATTATTGATGCTGTCTACAACAATTATATTACCCAGTTGATTTTTGACAATGTTATAATACTTTGCATCAAACTCCACAATATCACTAGCAAGCGCTACAAAACCTTTACTAGCGTTTAATATGTTCATTACATCAGGATCTACGCTTTTAGGTTTTATAATTGATAACGGAAAGAAAGTTGCCCTTCCTTTATTATTACTTTTCAAATAGTTTATTGCTTCTTTAGCAGAAGATTCATCTTCAACAATAATAAAATTTGCTGATGAAGATAATGACACATCAAGCATTGTTTTATATTCCTCTTTAACATTTATAACATTGCCTATTATATTGTCTATACCCTTTAATGTGGGATTACTTAAAACCGCTTTAACAGAGTAAGGAAGTTTTGACATGTTTTCTATATTTTGAGATAATATATCAATTTTTGCGGAATATTCAAATCCTTTTCTTTTTAAAGTATCATAATTTTCTTTGGTTACATCAAGTTCTTTAAAGTCTTTAGAATTAGATAAAGTATTTAATTCTTTAATCTTTTCATTTTCTAATTCTTTTAATCCTTTTATTTCATTTTCTAATAGCTTCTTATCATTTTTAATCTTTAATTCTTTTTCTTTAAGAACTACTAATTTACTTTTTACCTCATTACTATCTTTATCATATTTACTTCTTTCAATTGCTAATTCTTTTTTAGATTGAAGTGATGATAAAAGTTCTTTATTTTCAAGTAAAGATGCTCTATCTTCATTCATATTATTTTCTAATTCAATGCTTCTAAGTTTTAATTTTTCTACTTCAGCAGATGAAACTGAATAGTTTTTTGAGGAAGTAACCAATTCTAAGGTGTACTTTTCTTTATCATCTTTTTTAGTATTTAATAGTTCATTAAAATTAGTTATATCTTTAACTATTAAAGAAATATCTATATTTTCCAACTTTTCTTTTGCTTGTTTATATTCTATTGCTTTCTTGCTAGCAATCTCCAAAGGTTTTACTTGCGCTTCTAACTCATCAATTATCATATTTATTCTGTCTATATTTTCATGAGTTCTTTCAAGTTTTCTTAATGTTTCTTCTTTTCTTTGCTTATATTTTAAAACTCCAGCAGCTTCTTCAAAAATAACTCTTCTATCTTCTTTTTTTTCACTTAAAATTTCTTCTATTTTATTTTGGGGAATAATATTAAATGACTCTTTTGAAGAAAAAGAATCAATTAACAAATCATTAATATCTTTTAAACGACATTTACTATTATTTAAATAGTATTCATTCTCACCATTTTTAGATACAATTCTTTTTATAGAAACTTCATTAAACTCTGTATTTAATGTCTTGTCAGAGTTATCAAATACAATTGTTACTGAAGCTGAAGAAGAAGGATTTCTACTTTTACTTCCACTAAAAATAACATCTGTCATGCCAGCTGTTGCCCTTAATGTTTTTACAGATTGTTCTCCAAGAACCCATTTGACAGCATCAACAATATTACTTTTCCCGCTACCATTAGGTCCAACTATTCCAGTAAAATTTTTATTTAAATCAATACTTACTTTATCAGCAAATGATTTAAATGAATTTATTTTAATTTCTTTAATATACATAACTACCTACTTATTTTGCATGTTTTGAAAAAGCATCTTTAGCTGCTTCTTGCTCTGCCTCTTTTTTACTTTTTCCCATTCCCACTCCATATACTATTCCACCAATTGAAACAGTTACTTTAAAGTTTTTATCATGGGCTGGACCGTATTCATCAACGACTTTATATTTTAATGATTTTCTTTCTGTTTGGACTAATTCTTGTAACAAACTTTTATAATCACTTAAAAAATCTGTATTTGACTCTATATATGGGACAATAAGTCTATTAAATAATTCTCTTACTTTATTAATACCATGTTCTAAAAATAAAACACCTATAACTGCTTCAAAAACATCTGCAACCACTGTTTTATTTGCTGTTTTAATTCCATTACCTAATCTAATATATTTGTCCAAATTAATCTTAGTAGCATATTCATATAAAGCATTTTCGCATACATAAAGACTTCTTAATTTACTCATTTCGCCCTCTGGTAAATGAGTTTTTCTAAAAAAATAATCACTGCAAACTAATTCTAGTACTGCATCTCCTAAATACTCTAGTCTTTCATAAGATTCTATTCCATTTTCATTGGCATATGATGTATGCGTTAAGGCTTTACTAATTAAGCTTTCACCTTCAAAATTTATGTCGTATTCTTTTAATAGGTCCATTAATGATTCACCTCTATCAATAAGTATATTATAACACACAAATTATCACGTGTCCTAGCAATATTTTGTACAAATAAAAATTTTAATATCTTTTTAATATAAATTATAGTATAATATTATTGATTAAAATGAAAAAATTGATAATTAAATTAATACATTTATATAGAGCGTGTCCTTTGTCTTCACACATAAGATGTAGATATACTCCCACTTGTTCTCTATATATGGAAGAAGCTATAAATAGATTTGGATTATTAAAAGGACTATGGCTTGGAATAAAGAGAATATTAAGATGTAACCCATGGGGTGGATATGGATATGATCCAGTACCTTTGAAGGAGGAAAAATGAAAAATATAATTAAGAAAATAGTGCTTTTAATAATTTGTAGTTTTTTTATTACAGGTTGTTTAAATAAAGACGACTTTAGTGATGACTACACTTACACTACTATTTATCCTGTTGAATATGCAACAAAAATGATATATGGTGATTTTTCCAATGTTGAAAGTATATATCCTGATGGAATTGATCCAACAGAATTTACTCTAACAGAGAAAATGATGAACAATTATTCTGAAGGCAACAAATTTATCTACGCTGGTCTTAGCGATGAACGCTTAATTGCAAGAGACTTGTTAAATAAAAATAACAACATTGAAATAGTTGATGCAATGAAAGGAATGGATTATCTAAATCAAATAGAAGAATTATGGTTAGATCCATCAAATTTTTTAATGATTTGTAGAAATATTAAAAGTACATTAATAGATTATGAAGACAATATTTATATAAAAGAAAAAATTGAAAAAAATTATCAAAGTTTAAAAGAAGAAATTTCTATACTTGATGTAGATATATATAATTTAAGCAAAAACGGAAATTATAAAACCATTTTAGTTACTAGCAATGTATTTAATTTTTTAACTAAATATGGAATAACAGTTATATCATTAGATTCTACTAATGAATCAATGGATAAATCATTAAGTGCTGCTAAAAATATGATATCTGAAGGTAAAATTGATTATATTTATACATTAAAGGGTGAAAGCATTTCCGATACCACTAATACATTTATAAATGATTATAAAATTCATAAAATTGAAATAGATCCATTTACAACAATTACTAACGAACAAAGAATAAATGGGGAAACTTATATTAGCTTAATGGATAAAATAATTGATGAATTAAAAAAAGAACTATTTAAATAGTTCTTTTAAAATAATTTCATATTATTATCTATTTTAAAATATTTATATGTTTTATCAGTTACTTGTCTACCTCTAGAGGTTCTTTTAATGTACCCTTCTTGTAATAAAAACGGTTCAATAACATCTTCTATATTTGTTATTTCTTCTCCAATAGTTGATGCAATACTTTCTATTCCTACCGGTCCACCATTAAATTTTTCTATAATTGATTTTAAATAATCTATATCAGTTTGGTCAAGCCCAGAAGAATCAACCATTAATCTGTCTAGTGCTGATAAAGTTATCTTTTTATTAATTATGCCTTTCCCTTCAACCAAAGCAAAATCGGCAATTCTTTTTAGTAATCTATTTGCAACTCTAGGAGTTTTTCTACTTCTTTTGGCTATTTCTTTCGCAGCATCACTTTCAAGTTCTATATTAAGTACTCTAGAAGTTCTTTCAACAATTTTAGTAAGTTCATCATCTGTATAGTAATTAAGCCTGCATACAATTCCAAACCTATCTCTTAAAGGAGATGATAAATCCCCTGCCCTTGTGGTAGCGCCAACTAAAGTAAATGGTGGCAAATCAATATTAATATTTCTTGTTTGACCCTCAGTTCCAATAATTATATCTAGTTTAAAGTCTTCCATTGCACTATACAAAATTTCTTCTATATATTTAGGAATTCTATGTATTTCATCAATAAATAATACATCGTTAGGCTCAAGCGTTGATAAAATTGCTGCCAAGTCACCACTTTTTTCAATTGTTGGCCCACTTGCAGTTTTAATATTACTTCCAAGCTCATTAGCAATTATATATGCGAGTGTGGTTTTACCAAGCCCGGGAGGACCATATAATAAAACGTGATCTAAAACTTTATTTCGAAGTAACGCCGCTTTTATAAAAACCGACATATTATTTTTAACTTCATTTTGACCAATATATTCATCCAAACTATCTGGCCTTATTGTTTTTTCATAAGTATCTGCTGATAATTCTCTATTGGTAACCACCCTTTCATTTTCCATATATTCTCCTTCTAGCCATATTAAGATTTTCTTTTTTCACATACTCATAAAAATGTTCTGCACACAATGGGACATATTCTATATTATTATCAGATCCATCAATTACCACTTCTTCACCTTCACTTACAAATTTTCCGTTAATTTTTCTTCCGGCAAATCTGGCAATAGAACCACATTCACAAATAGTTTTAAGTTCAATCAATTTATCATTTCTAGCAAAAAATTCTTTGCTTCCTTCAAATAATTCCCCTTTAAAATTAAGTCTTATTAAATAACAAATTATCGAAATATTATCAATACATTTACTTATTTTATAAAGTTCTTGTACTTGAGAAGAATTTAAAAATTGTGCTTCATCAATAAAAATGCATCTAATTCCTTCTAATTTTCCTTCTAAAAGTTCTATAATACTATCGTCTTTATTTATTAAAACATCAACATTTCTTTTAATGCCAATTCTTGTTTCAATTGATGCACCAGCTTTAGTATCAATTGAAGGCTTCATTATCAAAACATTAAAGCCATTTTCTTCATAATTATGAGCTGTTTTAATTAAATCAATACTTTTGCCTGAATTCATTGTTCCATAATATACTACTAATTTTCCCATATTCACCTCAATAATAATTTTAATGCTTCTTTTATTTGTAATTCAATATCTTGATTTTTATTTACTTGCTTAACAACATTATTTATATCACCTGATTTATATCCAAGACTTTGAAGAACCAAATATAATTCATCATCTTTGATATTGATATCATTATTTGCAGTTACTTTTCCTTTTAAGTCTAATATTATTTGCTTAGCAACTTTATCTCCTATTTTAGGAAATTTTTTTAAATAAATTATATTTTCTCTATTAATAGCATCTTTAATTCCTTCAACAGACCCTGTAGCAAGAATAGGCAAAGCCATTTTAGGCCCCAAACCTTTAACACCAATTAATTTCAAAAAAAGTTCCTTTTCATTTTCTTCTTTAAAACCATATAAAGAATTTTCATCTTCTCTAATATGGTTATATAGGTATATAACCATATTTTCATTTTCTTTAAAAGCATATGGGTTAGGGACATGTATTTTATATCCAATATTATTTACTTCCATTACTATATAAGAAGACTCAATTTTTTTAATTATTCCAAACATATATTCATACATAAAATTTATCCTCCAATATAATTATATAACACATAGAAAAATAACACAAACATTTTTTTGTGTTATTTTTTTTAAAATTGGTTTATTGTGAAATTTGATGTAAGATTAGAATTTAAAAAATTATTGTAAGTTGTGCTCCCACTTTTTACATACAAATTAATATTTTTTGCGGTTACTAATCGAAAAGTGTTTGTAACATTACTAACATTTTCTGATTCTATTCTTATGTTTCCTTCAAGAGCATAGCATGTGGTAAAGGTATTGCTCATATTTGTAACGTTGCTTGGAATAATTGGAGCTTCTTTTAACGATGTACATACAGCAAATGTGTAAGACATAGTTGTTACAGATGTAGGAATTACCGGGGCTTTTACCAAGGAACTACACCCGTAAAATGCAGAATTTAGCGAAGTTACATTTTTAGACAATATTGGTGATTCCTCTAACTTTCGACAATAGCCAAAAGTACTTACCATGTTTATCACACTGTCGGGTATATTTGAAACATATTCTAAATTTGTACATCCAATAAATGAATTAGTCATGTTTGAGATACCTTCAGGGATATTATATACTCTTTTTAAAGTTGTTAAATTCTCAAATGCAGACACAAAAGAATTATGGACAACATATCCTTGCGCCATTCCAATAAATTTTATATTGTCTTCATATAATATAGATTCAATTGTAGTATCCTTAAAACAGTTACTATTATACATAACTACTTTATATGTTTCCCCATTTATTTCATATGTTGATGGGACCACTACATCTACTGAATTACCTATATATTTTGTTAAAACCACTATATTGTCGGCCGAGTTAAGCCCTAAATGTGGTTTACTTATTCCTTGATAATTTGTATCATATTCAAAACTTGTTAATGGCGTTTCTTCTTTCCATGTTGCTATTAAGCCTGTCTCTTCTTCCATCGTTAATGTTTTTCCTTTTAATTCACTTTTTCCATCCACTATCCATCCAGCAAATACATATCCTTCCTTTGTTGGATTTATTAATTCTAAAGAAGTACCATTTTCCATTCTCTCTGGTATTGATTGACTCGCCACGCCTCCATTTAAAGCCACTACTAACCTTGGATAATCTATCATTGAAACTAATGTTGCCTCTCTTGTTATTTGTACTCTTACTACCACTTCTTCTGTTCCACTTTCTACTTTTATAGTGTCTCCGTTTACTTCGGCTATTGGTGCTGTTTGTACATTTATACTTTTTCTTAGCAG
>CAZLNV010000025.1:0-11745 GCA_964561095.1 uncultured Muribaculaceae bacterium
ATGCAATGGATTTACTTGAATTTTTGAATTTAAGAAACTTTGATATGTTTGATAACTATTTTGATTCAAGAATACTTTATAAAAAGAAAAGTGATGCTGATAAGAAAAAATTATATTTATGGATAACTAGATGCGATATGTTAAGTAGAAAAGAAAAAGTTAGTGAATATAATAAGGATAACTTAAGTAAATTATTAGATGAATTAAAAAATGAAAGAATGAAAAAATTTGATGAAGCAAGCATTATTAAAATATTTAATAAATATGGAATTTATTTAATCATTGAAGATGCTTTAAAAGGAACAAAGGTAAGAGGATGTATGATGGTTAAAGATAAAAATCCTGCAATATACATGACTAGATATTTAAAAGAAAAGTCATCTTTCTATTACACTTTATATCATGAAATATCACACATTAAAACAAACTATAATCAAGCTAAAGCTAAGATTATGATTAGTGATGAATATGATGAAGAGAAAGCTGATAACTATGCCTTAAACAAAATGATAGATGAAAATGTATGGAATGATATATTAAAGAATATTGATAATAGAGAAACTATTTGTTTAAATAATAAAATACCTTTATGTTTTATGTATTCGAGGTTAGCTAAGGAAGGATATATAAAATATAATGATAAGAATTTACTTGAGAATAAAGAAAGTTTATACAAGTTATAAACTTTTTTGATATAATCTAGGTATTAAGAGGAAAGTATATGACAGAGATTAGTTTAGATGAAATTTATATGAGTTATGCTTTTAACGATGTGTTAAAAGGTTTTTCGTTTAAGATTAATATTGGTGAAAGGGTTGGATTAATTGGACCTAATGGAACAGGTAAAACTACATTATTAAGACTAATTGTTAAAGAAGAAATACCAAGTAAGGGAACTATTAGTGTAAGAAAGTCTTCTTCTATTGGTTATTTAAGACAAATACCTCCTCTTGAAGCTGATGGTGTTCTCGCAAGTGATGTATATTTAAGAGGTATAAGGGAACTTTTGGAAATGAAAGAAGAGTTAGAAATCCTTGAAAGTAATATGTCTCATCATGAGAATAGTATTAAGAAATATACTAAGTTAAGAGAAATTTTTGAATTAAAAGGTGGATATGAAATTAATAAAAGAGTTAATACCATTAAGAATGTTTTTAAGCTATCTGAAGAATTAATGAATAGAGAATATAATAAATTATCAGGTGGTGAAAAAACCATCATTAACTTAGCTTCTTTAGTATTATCGGAACCTGACATTCTGTTGCTTGATGAACCTACTAATCACTTGGATATTGATACTTTAGAATGGTTAGAAGATTTTTTAAAGAATTATAAGGGAACTGTATTAATAATTTCACATGACAGGTATTTTTTAGATAGAGTTGTTAATAAAGTAGTTAGTATAGATAATGGTATTGAAGACATTTATTTTGGTAATTATTCTTATTATTTAGAGGAATCTGAAAAAAGATTTTTAATAGAATTTCAGAATTATAAAAATCAGCAAAAAGAGATTAAAGCATTGAAAGAAGCTATTGAAAGGCTTAAAATGTGGGGACAAAAAAGTGATAACCCTCTAACATTTAAAAGAATGCACGCGATTGAAAAAAGGCTTGAAAAAATGGATGTTATTGATAAACCAAGAGAGAAGAAAAAACTTCCTATTAGATTTAATGAAGGTAAAAGAAGTTCTAATCATGTTATAGATATTGAAGGTTTAAATTTATCTATAGGTGATAATGAATTACTAGTTAATTCTAAGATGTCTTTAATGTATAAAGATAGATTATGTTTAATGGGTAAAAATGGTACTGGTAAAACCACATTAATAAAGGCTATACTTGATAACAATAGAGAAGAAATTAAAATAGCTAGTAATACTCTTATCGGCTACATTCCTCAAGAAGTAAGATTTGATGATGAATCATTAACTATATATGAACATATGAGAGCTATATTTATTGGTTCTGAAGAAGAATTAAGAAGTAAATTATTTCAATTCTATTTTGGAAGTGAAACTATAGGTAAGAAGTTAAAGACTTTAAGTGGAGGAGAAAAGGTAAGAATTAAATTATTAGAGTTAATTATTAAAAATTGTAATTTATTAATACTTGATGAACCTACTAATCATATAGATGTAGAAACAAAAGAATTATTAGAAGAATCTTTATTGGATTTTGAAGGTACTATTTTATTTATTAGTCATGATAGATATTTTATAAATAAAATAGCTACTAAAATAGTTAGAATTGAAGATAAAAAATTAGTTTCATATGATGGAAATTATGATGATATTAAAGATAAAAAAATAATTAAAGAAGAAATTGTTAAAGAAGAAAAGCAAGTCATTATTAATGGAAGTAATAGGTTAAATAGTTACTTGAATGATTCTAAAGTAAGTGAAATAAGTGATGGAATTTATAAATTAAAAAAGAATAGCAGAGTATTTCTATTAAAAGTTAAAGACCACTTAAGCGAAGAATCTATGAGAATGGACTATTTGGAAGGTAAATTATTAATTCCTAAGAAGATGTTTTATGAAAAATATAATAATAAAAGCTATATATTAACAGAGTCATTAAAAGGTAACCCCTTAAATAGTGAATATTTTATAAATCATCCTGAAGAAGGAATTAAAATAATAATTGAGGCATTTAATGCGATTTATAGCATTGATTATAGTGATTGTATATTTGATGAAATGATAGATACTAAGATTAAAAGAATAGAAAACACTATAAATTTAGAATTACCCATTGAAGAAGAAACTTATAAAAAAGAATTTATTAATAAGAAAGCAATGGTCAATTACCTTAAAGGCAATAAACAAAAAAGTGTTATAGGATTTACTTTGGGTAATATGTCTCTTGATAATATTTATGCTTTTAACAATAGTTTTAGTGGAATATCAGATGTAAGTGAGTGTGGAATATCTGACATATATTATGATTTAGTAAGTATAGATTCATCAATTGAAAAATATTATGGAGTTAAATATGTGGGAATGTTTTATAATGAGCTTGGTATTGAAAAAGAAGAAGCTAAGTCTAAGTATTATAAATTATTAAATTATTTAAAAAATAAAACTAAATAAATTTTTATTTAGTTTTTATATAAAATATTTAAATCAACATTACCTTTTATGCCATCTACTTTACCATCACTTGCTGCCTGCCAAATATAAAAGTCTTTTTCATATGTATTATTATTAGTGTAGTAAGCAAGCCATGTAGGATATTTTGTGGTATCCCAAGCACTTCTCATATAGTTAGCGCTTCCATAGTTCATTGCTTTATATCCTGAAGCAGTTATTTCATCCATAAAAGCATTCGCAATATCATTAAGATCTTCAAAATTAATCTTGTAGCTCATAAATTTATCCCAACACTCCCAATCAAATGCAATTGGCAAATCTAGTTTTTCTCCATTTAAAGTATCTATAATCCACTTTGCCTGTTCCTTTGCTTCAGTGGTATTTTGAGCATAACTATAAAAATATAAACCTACTAAGATTCCAGCTTTCTTAGCATTTGTAATATTATTCATATATTTTGAATCCATTACCATATTGCCTTCTTTACCATGTCCATACCCAATTCTAATAATAGCAAATTCAACGTTTGCTGCTTTTACTTTTTGCCAATTAATATCACCTTGCCACTTAGATACATCAATTCCGATTATCGTATTGTCAGTTTTATATTGCTTTATTAAATCTTTTAGGTAATAAGAACTTGTTTTGTTACTAGTTACTATATTTTCTTTTACAATAAGTTTCGAACTAAATTCATTATAATTTCCGGATTCATCATTTGTAGTAAACTTTATATCATATTCACCAACTTTATTTATATCATAATATCCTTCAACACTGCATTGCATTTCCCTAGTGTAATTATCTCCGCATACTGCTTTACTTACTAAATCAATTTTTTCACCTTTTTTAATAGTATATTTTTTAGACGCAAATATAACAGGATTTGTGGTATCAACTATTGTTACATAGAATTTATAAAATTGAGTTCTATTTTTACTATTTTTATATTTGAATATTATTTCTTGTTTTCCTAATTTATTAGAATCAATTAAGTGATTTTCTGTAATCATTGATCCGTTTTCAACGTTAACAAAATCATATAAATATTTTTCTTCTCTATATTCAATATTCAAATTATCTTCTATTTGAATATTTGTAACTATTTTTTCTTTTGAACATCCAAGTAATAAAAACATTAAAATTATTAAAACAACTTTTTTCATAATACTCTCCATATTATTTATAACATAAATGAAAAGTGTTATTCAATATAAAAATGATAAAATAAAAAGTTTTAAGATTTACTTAAAACTTTTTTTAACCAATTTTTTCCATCTACAATTCTTGCAATCATCATACTCGATGCTGTATCCCCGACAACATTAAGGGCAGTTGCAGGGGCATCTATAATAGTCGCGATTATTGTAAGAATAGGTAAGGCGGCTACTGGAAAACCCAGCATTGTAATAATTAGCATTTCTGATATAGTACCACCTCCAATAGGGACCGCTGTTACAAGTAATGTTGCAAGTAAAGCAATACCAAATATTTTTCCGTTTGATACAGGTGAATTAAATAAATATACTAGAAACATTATTTTAAATACACTGCCTATTATTGAACCATCTTTGTGAAAACTTGTGCCAAGAGGAATAGTGGTATCTGCAATGTCATCACTTACACCAATATTTTTAGCACATTTTGCATTTACTGGTATTGATGCGGCTGATGAACAAGTGGCTATTGCGGTGATAGTCGCAGGTAATATATTTTTCCAATATCTAATGAATCCATTTTTACCAGCTCCAATAAATGCATATAATGAGTAAACTATAAAATAGAAAAGAACACATATTATTGTATATACAATAAATGTTTTACCATATCCGATAGCTATTTCTTTTCCAAAAGTACCCACTAATGTTGCGAAATAGCATCCAAGTCCGATAGGTGCATAATACATAATTATTTTAATAAACTTCTGTACCACTTCACTAGCACTATCAAGTACTTTTAATAGTTCTTTTCCCTTTTCTTTAGATAAATTAATTGCTATACCAAATAAGACTGAAAATACAATTAAAGCTATCATATTATCTTTTGATAGTAACTTACTAAAATCGTTAGTGCTTATTGTATTAATAGTTTTTTCTAAATAGTTAACATCTTCAAACTCATTTTTTTCTTCTGCCATTTCTAAGGACTTTCGAATTTCATTTCCATTTGTGGTATCAACTAATTTTATATTAGTGGCGCTTATTAAACCTACTAATACACTTATAATGGAAGTAATAATAAATACTCCAAATATAGAGATTAATATTTTCCCTATTCTTTTTGGTTGATGCATTTTACCAATTGAAGTGCTTATAGTTAAGAATATTAAAGGTACAATTATAATAAGTAGCATGTTTAAAAATAAATCTCCAAAAGGTTTTAAAAATGATATTTTCTCTTTAAAGACTAATCCTAAAATGCACCCAATAATAATTGCTGATAGTAAGATAATTAAACTTTTGTAGTTTTTGAATATTTTTTTCATAATACTCCTTTCAATATAATTATATAAGTTTAATGAAAAAAAAGTCTACATTTGAGCATCCACGATAAATCCACATATTACTTTACATATAACTAAATTAAATGAAATATAAAAGCTCTTTTTTGATATAATTAAAGTATGAAAAAGAATTTTGTAAAAATGAATGATAATAATAAATATCTTTCATTAGGAAATTTATTTAATCAAATAAAAGAGATTTCTAAAAATAAGTCATCCGCAATGCAGAGTGAAGTTTTTTGTTCACTTTTTGGCATAAATGAAATAAACAATACAACTGTTAATAACTATTGTATAGGCTATAGACCAATAGGGGTTTTATATAAAAAAATATACATAGATATGAAACAAAAATATGAAACAGAATATGAAGTGTTTATTCCAATAATTTTATCTCTAATAAGTATATTAGATGAATATATTTATAAGGAAAAGGATGATAATTTAAAAATCATAAATAGCAATACTAACTTAAAAAAATTATGTTTAGAATTATTAAAAATATCTATGAATGATGAACATATATCTGAAGAGTTTATAAAAGGAATTAAATCAAAAATAGAGTCTAATAATTTATATGAAGCAATTATAGAGTTTTTAATGTACTCTATTTTAGAAAATAATCAGCCATTATATATACAAGATGTAAAAATAAAAATAAATAGAAGGGAACTAGAAGAATATTTAAAAGTCAAACTATATGAAGGCATAAGTTATATAACATCACTTCAAGAACTTGCTAAAAAGAATAATGAATATGCTAATGCTGAACTTGGATCATTAGAATTTAGTGGACTTGTAAGTGGAGAAGTAAATTATCAAAAAAGTTATGAATATTACCTAAGAGCAAGTACTGCTAATCATCCTAAAGCTTGTTGGATGGTTTCAGATTTAATTTTAACTGGAAAAGTTGGAAATATTGAAACAGATTTTGATATTGCTTGGGAATATTTAAAAAGAGCTATATCACTAGGAAGCACCGCGGCTTTAAATACAATGGGAAATTGTTATTTAAAAGGATTAACTCCTGATAAAAAGAAAGATAAAGAAGCTGCCACTGAATATTTTAGAGAATCTAGTGAATTTGGATATACATATGCCTATAATAATTTGGGACTTATATGTGAAAGTGATGGATTATTAGATGAAGCACTAAAATATTATAAGATAAGTGCGGATTTAGGAGAAAGCTGGGCTTTAAATAAAGTTGGCGAGTATTATAGAAAACATAATAATAGTAAAATTGCATACGTTTATTATCAAAAATCCAGTGAATGTCCTATTAGTGAAAAAAATTATTATAGTTATTATAATCTTGCAAAATATTATTACTTAAGAAATAAAAAAACCAAAAATAAAGGAATAGAATATTTAAAAATTGCAGCAGAACATGGAGTAAAAAAGGCATCTTCATTATTAAAAAAATATGAAAAAAATGTGGAGTGAATATGAGAACATTAATATTAAGTTGCTCAACTGGAGAAGGACATAATAGTGCTGCTAACGCTATTTATGAGGAATTAATTAATAGAAATGAAAAAGTATTTTTAAAAGATGCATTATCTTTTGGAAATAAAAATATTGAAAAAGTTGTTAAGTCTTTTTTTAACGGAGTAGCAGTAAATAATCCAAATGTTTTTGGCATAATGTATAAAGCAGGTTCAATTGTAAGCAATCATATTATCAAGTCCCCTGTATATCTAGCTAATTTAACTTATGCAGATAAATTGTATAAATATATTGTTGATAACAAAATAGATGCTGTTTTATGTACACATCTGTTTCCTATGGAAGCATTAACATATTTAAAACGAACTAAAAAGCTTAAGGCAAAATGTTATGCTATTTTAACAGATTATACAAGAATACCATTCATTGAAGAAACAGAATTAGATGGATATTTCATACCTCATGAAGATTTAAAAAGTGAGTTTGTTAAAAAGGGTATATCAAGTAGTAAAATTTATTCTACAGGAATTCCAGTATCTAAAAAATTTATAAAAAAGTATGAAAAACAAGAAGCAAAAAAAATATTGAATTTACCAATTGATAAAAAAATACTCTTAATAATGGGTGGCGGCGTAGGATGCGGAAATATTGTTCCAATAGTAGAGTCTCTTACATGCGAATGTGATGTAAGTACTCTTTGCGTTGTATTAACAGGAAAAAATAAATCATTAAAAAAAGCAATAGAAAAAGATTTTAATAAAGAAAAAGTATTAGCCGTAGATTTTACAAAAAAAGTAGAAATATATATGGATGCTTGTGATATATTACTTTCAAAACCTGGAGGGCTTTCTTCAACTGAAGCAGCTGTTAAGGAAGTTGCACTTATTCACACAATGCCTATACCTGGATGTGAAACTAAAAATGCTATGTTTTTTGCTAAGAAAAATATGTCTATAAAAGTTGAGACTATTGAACAATTGACATCTTGCTGTTTAAAATTGCTAAATAATTTTAAATTACAAAAAAAATTAATTAAAAACCAAAAAAAATATATAAATAAATATGCTTCTAAAGATATATGTGATTTAATATTAAATAATAACTAATCATTTATAATTATTTTTGTTATAATAATCGTAAGGAGTGATTTTATGGATTTACCATTTAAAAAAGGTAATATATTATTACCAAATAAAAATATTAATATGAATTTATGGAGTGTTATTGCGTGTGATCAGTATACTTCAGATAATCAATATTGGAAAAGAGTAGAACAATTAGTGAGTGCTAATCCATCTACGTTAAATCTTACTTTACCAGAACTATATTTGGAAAGTGAAAATGTAGAAGAAAAGATATCTAAAATTAATAAAAATATGGAAGAATATGTTAAAAATAATGTTTTTGATGAATATAAAGATACAATGTTTTATATTGAAAGAACTGATTCAAAAAGTTTTATAAGAGAAGGTCTAATTGGAATACTAGATCTAGAAGAATATTCTTATGAGAAAGGTAGTACATCTTTAATTAGAGCAACTGAAAAAACAGTTATTGAAAGAATTCCGCCAAGAGTAAAAGTAAGAGAAAAAGCTTTATTAGAACTACCACATATAATGATACTTATTGATGATGAAAAGAAAACAGTTATTGAACCGCTTAAAAATAAGGTTAGTAAAAGTGATATAGTATATGACTTTGATTTGATGATGAATGGTGGACATATAAAGGGATATAATTTATCAGATAAAATAATCAATGAAGTCAATAGTGCTTTAAAAGTGTTAGCTGATAAAACTTTATTTAATAAAAAGTATGATTTAGAAGATAAACCAGTTTTATTATTTGCAATGGGAGATGGAAATCATTCGCTTGCAACCGCTAAAACTTGTTATGAAAATTTAAAGAAAGAAATTGGAGAGGAAGCACTAAATCACCCTTCAAGATATGCTTTAGTAGAATTAGTTAATTTGCATAGTAGTGCCTTAAAGTTTGAAGCAATTCATAGAGTAGTATTTAATGCAGATATAGAAAATTTATTAAATGAATTAATGAAATATTATGATGTTTCATTTGATAAAACTGAAGGACAGAAGATAGAGTATGTAACTAAGAATGAAAGAAAAACATTTTGGATAAAGAATCCAAAATCTAATATAGCGGTAGGAAGTCTTCAAATGTTTTTAGATGAATATTTAAAGAATAATTCAGGCAGAGTAGACTACATACACGGAGAAGAAGAAACAATTAAGTTTGGAAGTGAAGAATCTAACATAGGGTTTATATTAGAAGCAATGCAGAAAGATGATTTATTTAAAACTGTTATACTTGATGGAGCATTACCTAGAAAAACATTTTCAATGGGACATGCAGATGATAAAAGATTCTATTTAGAAGCTAGAAAAATAAAATAAATGTAAAAGTATGTCTTAATTGTGTGCTATGAATTTTAAGTATGATATAATGAGTCTGAAATAATAACTTATATGGGAGGGCATATGAAAAAATGCGCTATTGTTTATAATCCGCAAAGTGGAATAAATAGCCCACTTAAAAATTTTAAAAATTTTGAAAAAATATTTAAAAAATATGATTATAAAATAGAATTAATACCTACTAAATGCAGGTATGATGCTATTAATATTGTTGAAAATTTAGAACAGGTCGATTTAGTATTGGTGGCCGGCGGAGATGGTACCTTAAATGAGGCAATACAAGGAAATTTAAGAAGAAATAAAAAGTTGTTGATGGCACAACTTCCTTTTGGAACTCAAAATGATGTAGCCCATATGTACGGGCTTACAAACAATATATATAGAAATGTAGAACTTATATTAAATGGAGTCGAAAAAAATATTGATATATGTCTTTTAAATGATAAACCGTTTATCTATGTGGCGTGTTTAGGAGCTTATGTTGATATAGCCTATGCAACTCCTAGAAAGTTAAAAGCAAAATATGGCCGTCTTGCATATATATTGTATGGAATAAAGCAATTAAAACAGTCATTCCATCATTATGATGTTGAATATGAAATAAATGGTAGAAAATATGAAGGAGAATACTCATTTATATTTATAACTAATAGTAATAGAGTTGGTGGAGTAGATAATATATATGATGATGTTAAATTAAATGATAATAAATATGAAGTTTTGATGTGCTATGTCAAAAATAAATTTGATATATTTAAAGCTTTATATTATTTAAAGAGAAGAGAATTTAATAACATGCCAGGTTTTACTTATTATAAAACTGATAACTTCAGTATTAAATTCAAAAAAATACCTGCTTCTTGGTGTATAGACGGGGATGAATATAAACATACTAGTACTACATTTACTTTTAAAATTACAAAGGAAATAAATATGTTAATTCCTTCAAAGAATATAAATAAATTATTTGATTAACGGTAAAATAAAAGTGGGAGTAAATTATGTTAATAAAGATTGTGTTATTAGTTTTAGGACTTATAGCATTAATAAAATTTTCTGATATATTCGTTGATAGCGTTAGTTCAATAGCTATCAATTTAAAAGTTCCTAAGATTATTATTGCTCTAACGGTTGCTTCTTTTGGGACTTGTGCCCCAGAACTTGCAATATCATTTAATAGTATATTTTCTGGAAATGGTGATGTTGCCATTGCCAATGTTTTAGGTAGCAGTATAGTTAACATTCTTTTAATTATTGGCCTAACATCCATTATATTTCCAATTAAAGTTAAAAATGAAACCATAAAAAAGCAACTACCGTTACTATTAGTAATAACTTCGACATTTTCAATGATGCTTCTTGGCAACATTTTATTAAAAAGTAAAAATATACTTCATTGGTATGATGGAATCATATTAGTTTTTATATTTGTAATATTTATAATTTATATAATATCGATTTCTAAAAAAAATAAAGAATTATCAAAGAAAAAAGCAAAACATGGAGCATTAAAATCATTAATAATTTCATTAATATCCATAGTAGCAATCATAATAAGTAGTGATTTAGTAGTGGATAGTGCACTTTATATTGCTAATTATTTTCACATTAGTCAAAAAGTTATTACTATGGTAATTATCGTTATAGGTACATCCTTGCCAGAATTAATGACTACAATAATAGCCGCTAAAAAAGGTGAATTTGATTTAGCTATTGGAAATATAATAGGAAGCAATATATTTAATATAGGAATTGTTTTAGGATTACCAGTAATATTATATGGCGGAGTATCATCCACAGCTTTTAGCATTGTTGATATATTAGTAGTAGAACTTGCTACAGTAGTTTTATTCTTATTTGCTAAAAATGATAAAGTCTTATCAAAAAGAGAAGGAATTTTGATGTTTTCTTTATTTATATTATATTATTTATATATGATATTTCTATAACTATACAATTATTTTCTTTTTTAAAAAGTATATTATAGTGCTATAATAGTGTTGTTTTCAGTTACATTTAAGGAAAATATAATACAATGAATTAGGTGGTGGTATTATGAAAGTGTTAATCATTGAAGATGAATATAATTTAGCAGATGCAATCTCATCTATGCTTTTAACAGACAAATATGTTGTAAAAATAAATGTTGATGGTGAAGAAGGATTATATGATGCATTAACAGATACATATGATCTTATAATTTTGGATGTTATGTTACCAAATAAAAATGGCTTTGAAATATTAAAGGAATTAAGAAAAGAAAA
>CAZLNV010000026.1:0-11616 GCA_964561095.1 uncultured Muribaculaceae bacterium
CACTACTTCCAGTACTATCATAAACGCATTTAAACTTTCCCCTATATTTATTGCTCCTGAAAACGTTGCTCCTTGATTGCTATTTTGATTACTATTTGTTTCTTTGAATTCTATTTTTATTTGATATACTTGGGTTACTCCCACTCCTATTGTTATTCCTTCTTCTAATCCGGGATTATCTTTATCTATTGGCATTTCCTCCAGCCCACTACAAGTTTTATACTCATATTGATTCTCTTCTCCATAGTTCTTATAACTTCTACATGTATAACTTATTACTAGTTCATCATTTACAAATGTGTCCACTACTCCTATTAATCCAATTGCATAACTTACTGGTACAGAACCAATATTTTCTACTTTTACTTCTTTTTCTATATATGCTCCCGGATATGCGCTTGTTATTGTGACTTCCGGTCCATCTATATATTTTAATTTTAATGATGCAGTTGTTACTATTATATCTTTTGCATCTTCATTACCTACAACAATTATATTAAAATAAGCATAGGTTACACCTAATACTGACACCACAAACAATGATATTGCTATTAATATTAATATTAAATTTTCTTTTTTGTTTATTTTCATATTTACCCTATTATTATAATATAAATAATATATCACATCAAAACCACTTTGTAAATTTTTAATTATTTAAAAATTGAACAATGACATTTGAGAACTTTCTGGTAATTCTTCAAGTATTCCCATGACTTTCATTTTATCAATTAATGTTGACGAAACTTTCCCTCTGTTTTGAAGATCCTCTATGCTTATAAAAGGTCTTTTCTCTCTTTCACTTACTATAGTTTTTGCAACTGTATCCCCCAATCCGTCAATTGTTGAAAAAGGTGGATACAAATTATTGTCATCTTTTAATTTAAAATCCGTTGCTCCACTTTTATTTAAATTTATAGGCATGAAATTAATTTTACGAGCAGTTGCTTCTAAAGCTATTTTTAAAGTTTCTAGTATTGATAATTCTTTATTAGTAGCATTATATCCTTTACCAGATATTTCTGATATTTTTTCTTTTATTTTATTATATCCGCCAATCATTGCATCAATATCATAATCAGTTATTTTAGCGGTAAATTGGGATGCATAATACATGGCTGGTTTGTGTACCTTAAACCAAGCTATTCTAAAAGCACTAATTACATATGCCGCAGCATGTGCTTTAGGGAACATATATTTAATTTTTTCGCATGAACCTATATACCATCCTTCGATTCCTGCATCTCTCATAGTTTGTTTATGCATATTCCATGTTTCAGGATCTTGACTTGGTTTACCTTTACGAACAAATTCCATTATTTTAAAAGCTTTTATAGGTTCTAATCCTTTATTCATTAAATATACCATTATATCATCACGACAACCAATAACTTCTTTAAATGGCACTACATTGTTCTTTATGAGTTCTTGCGCATTACCAAGCCATACATCAGTACCATGAGACAAACCTGATATTTTAACAAGTTCTGAAAATGTTGTTGGTTTTGTATCAGTAAGCATTCCTATTGTGAATGGTGTACCAAATTCTGGAACACCTAAGGTACCTGTTTCACACATTATTTGTTCTTTTGTAACTCCTAATGCTTTAGGGGATAAAAATATAGACATTGTTTCTTTATCATCAAATGGGATTTTTGTCACATCGAGACCAGATAATTCTTGTAAATATTTTAATTGCGTTGGATCGGAGTGACCTAAAATATCTAATTTTAATACATCTTCTTCAATAGAATGATAATCAAAGTGAGTAGTTTTCCATAAAGATTCAGGGTCATCAGCTGGGTACTGATATGGAGTAAAGTCAAATACATCCATATACTTTGGTATTACCACTATTCCTCCAGGATGCTGTCCTGTTGTTCGTTTGATTCCTGTTACCCCAATTGCTAAACGTTCAATTTCCGCTTTTCTTTTTAGAATTCCTTTATCTTCACAATAACCTTTCACAAATCCAAAAGCAGTTTTATCAGCGACAGTACCAATGGTACCAGCCCTATAAACATTATCTTTGCCAAACAATACTTTTGTATATTCATGCGCACTTGATTGATTTAAATCTGAAAAGTTTAAGTCAATATCAGGCACTTTATCTGCATTAAATCCAAGAAAGGTTGCAAATGGCATATCTTGACCATCTTTATATAATTTTTCTCCGCATATTGGACATTCCTTATCTGGCAAGTCAAATCCACTAGCATATTTTTTAGATAGTGGCTCATTAACGCTATCATTAAATTCACTATACTGGCAATGTAGGCATCTATAATGTGCCGGTAATGGATTAACCTCTGTAATACCCATTAAAGTTGCTACAAAGCTTGAACCTACTGAGCCTCTAGAACCCACCAAAAAGCCTTCGTCATTCGAATGTTTAACAAGTTTTTGTGCTATTAAATAAATAACATCAAAGCCGCCTCCAATGATACCACCCATTTTTTTCTTTATTATTTTGTTTTTTTCTTCTTCTATTATATTTTCTTCAAAAGTAGTATTGCTTGCAATAGCTTGCTTTACAGCGTCCATTCCTTTATTAATTGTTTGATGTAAAAGTTTAAAATCTTTAAAACAAGATATAATGTTATCTCCATATAATTCTTTAGCTATTCTTTCTTCAATATTAGAAGGTAAAGGATTCCCATACCAGCTAGTTGCTTTTTCATAAACCAAATTAGTAACAGTTTCAATTGAATTATCAATTTTAGGTGAAAATGGTACTCCACCAGTTTCAATTATTACCTCAATAATTTCACACATATCTAATATTTTATTTGGATTCCTTATAACAATTTTTTCTCTTTCTTCAGTAGTTAAAAACTCAAATTCCTTCATCATCTCGTCAGTTGTTCTAAAATGCATTGAGGGAATATTTTTAATATTATGTCGCGCTAAAGGATGAAACCCACCACCAGGAATTTTTTGATTTACAATAATTTCTCTAGTAATTTTATCTTCTTCATTTAAGTGATGTACATCTCCTGAAGCAACAAGTAATTTCCCGGCCTCATTAGTTACTTTAATTATCTTTTTTATATGTTCAATTAACTCTGCAGAATTAGCAAATTCACCAGATTCAACTAAATGGCTGTAGCAAGAAATTGGTTGTATTTCCACATAGTCATAAAAATTTAATATATTTGTTAGTTCTTCTTCACCTTTACTTCTTGCTTCTATAAAGACTTCACTTTCATAACAACTGCTTCCTATTAAAAGCCCTTCTCTGTTATTCTCTATTTCACTTCTTAATATTCTTGGGGTTTTATAAAGATATTTAGTATTTGCATATGATATGATTTTAAATAAATTTTTTAACCCTACTTTATTAGTGGCCAAAATATTTACATGGTAACTTCTTCCATATTTGTGTATTTCATTTTTCGGAACTAAATTATTTAATTCACTTATTAATTCATAACCTTGATTTTTTAATTTATGTAGCATTTTATTAAATACTAGGGCTGTTCCTTCAGCATCATAATCAGCTCTATGGTGAGATTCTTCATCCCAAGCAACATCATACCTTTTAACGAGTGCAGACAAAGAATGTTTTCCATAAGAATTATCTAATGTTCTAGATAATTCCAAAGTATCAATTACAGTATTTTTAAATTCACCTAAATTATATTTGTTATAGTACTTTTCTAAAAAACTCAGATCGAACTTTGCGTTGTGTGCAACCATAGGAGAATCTCCAAACCATTTTGCAAATTTTTTGATTACATTTTCTTCATCATCTTTGCCTTTTAAGATACTATCAGTTATACCAGTTATTTCAGTTATTTTTGTATTTAATTTATGCCCTGGATCTATTAACTCATTAAATCTATCTATTACTTCACCATTTTGAATTTTAACCGCACCAATTTCAATGATAGTATCCCCACCACCTGCATTAAGTCCGGTTGTTTCAAAATCGAAAACAACATAAGCAGTATCAAGTAATGGAAGGTCCTTACTTCTTAAAACAATGTTTATTGAGTCATCAATAAGTAATAATTCTGTCCCATATATTGCCTTAAATGGTTCTTCCCCCTCTTTTAAACTAGAATTAATTTTTTTAACAGTTTTATAAACTTCTGGAAATGCTTGACAACCATTGTGATCAGTAATTGCTATACCTCTGTGTCCCCATTTATATGCTTGCTTTACTAATTTAGATGGTTCAACACATCCATCCATTGCGCTCATCCAAGTGTGTGTCTGTAACTCAACTCTTTTAGTTGGATAATTGTCAATTCTTTCCATATTTTTAACATCTAAAAATTCTATGTTTCTTATATTAAGAACTAATTCATTAGTGTAACTATCATTTGATACATAACCACTAAATTTATACCAATTATTTAAAACAATATTTTCTTTAATAGTTTTTATATCTACTAAATTTTTTAAAAACATTTTTGCATATATACTATCAGTCTTATCGCTGATTTTAAAGGTTACTAAAGTAAATTTATTTTGTATATTTTTAATATCAATATTAAATACATATGCATCTATTACTATATTAGCTTCTTCACTAAATATATTTGAAATTTTAGTACTATCACCTTTTATTGGAGAACCAAATATTAATTTTGGTTTAACTATTTTTATTTCTTGCGTTGACTCATTTGAAATCATTTCTTTTAAGTTTTTTCTTTCTTCTTCATTAATAAAAGTAACCAAATCTACATCTTTAAACCCCATATTATTTAAAAATAAAACAATTTTTTTCTTTAAACTCTTTATTTTTTTATCTTCAGCAATGTTTAATACATCTATTGAAATAATATTATTTTCTATTTTAATCTTATTATCTTTCATGCTTTCAAGCATAGGACAAGCCCTTACCAATATATCAAAATAATATTTATAATAGTCTAACAATAAATTTTTATCATCTTCAAATGAAAAAACAAAATGTACTTTTTTTACATCATCTATACTTTTACTGCATTCATATAATTGCTCAAAAACCGAAACATTTATTAAATCTATTAAATAAAGATATATAGTCCATTCTTTTTTTTCTTTATCAACAACTACTTTTTTAACTCTAGAACCCTTAAAATATGGATAATATTTTTTATCTAAATTAATAACACTAAAAAATCTTAACAATTTATCATCCATTGCTTATTACCTCACTACATAATTATACCTTTAATTTTTTTTTCTAACAACTTTACATTTTATTTACTCAAACAAAAAGTGAAGATATTCTTCACTTTATACAGGACAAGTTTTTTTTGCTAATCCTCTTCTAATTGCCGAACCAAGTGCTCTTCCAACTTCTAAAACTAAATTAAATGCCTTAACCGCTGAATTTATTAATGTCCCGGATATTGAAGCACCTGCATTAATAAGTAATAATTCTTCTCTTACTAGCATAATCACTTATTACATTTTAATGGTCTTAAATAACCATCAATCGCGCCAATAAAAAATACAATGCCTGCTATAATTAACGCAGCAACCTTAACAGAAATCGCACCAGCTTTAATATTAAATAAGTCGTCATTTTCTAACATGTTTCACTCCCTTCTTTCAAAAAACAATATTTATTTTTAAAGAAATCAATTATTTCTTTTTTATGAGAAATATAAATAATAGTGTTTTTTTCAAATTTTTTAAATATTCCTTTTAATATTTCTATTTCTTCATTAATTCCTACCTCACTTAAAACTTCATCAAGTATTATTATGTTACTTATTTTTAATAATCCTCTTGCTAAAATGACTTTTTGTCTTTCTCCTCCGCTTAGATTAAAACCATTTTCTTCTATTAAAAAATTATTTCTTAATAATTTACTTTCAATTATTTTATCAACTTTACATATTTTAATAATTTCATTATAAAATTTATCAACTATATTTCTATTTAAAATTATATTATTTTTTATGGTATCAGTTAATAATATTTCGTTTTGAGATATGTAGGTAATAGAATTTCTCATTACTTCATTATCAACGTCTTTAATATTAACATCATTAATATTAATATTTCCTTTATATTCATCAATATATTTTAATAGTATTTTAGCTAATGTAGATTTTCCACTTCCACTTTTGCCATATATCAAATATTTACTGCTTTTTTTAATATTTATATTGATGTTTTTAAAAGTATTATCAAAGTTATTATATGAATATGTTAAATTCTGTATTTTTATATCACCATCAATCATCTTTTTGTTCATATTATTTGAGTTCTCCTTTTCTATTAATAATAGATCATTTATTCTTTCATAAGAATTAAGAGCATACTCTATACTTGGTACTAAATTAAGCAGTTCCTTGATTGGCCCTGTAAAGAACAATATTAGTGCCGTAAAAGCAACTAAATCTCCAATAGTCATTAACTTATTATTAACCATGTATAGTCCAACAGAAGCAATTATAATCATTGATGATTCATTAATTATATTTTTTATCATTGCTTCGTTTGAAAATGATATCTCAAAATTTTTAATCTTATTTAAATAACTATTAAATCTTATTTTTAGTTTATAAATAACTTCATTAATTAAATTTAAATTTTTATATGTTTCATATCCATTAACTGCTTCAACAAATTCTTTTTTATATTCACTATCTTTAATTTGAATTTCTAAAATTTTATTTTTAAATTTTTTCGAATAAATTAGCACCACTAAACTATATATAAATATAGTTATTACACTAAAATAAAATAAAGTTTTATTTATAACAATTAATACCACTATACTTCCTATTAACAAAAAAATATTCGCAAATATGTTCAAAATTACTGTGGAAATTAATTCTTTAAAATTATCAAGATCATCAATTCTGCTCAATATTTCACCAGTAGGTTTATTTTTGAAATAGCAATAAGGGAGATTCATTGTATGACTAATCGCATCATTTGTTATATTAGTACTTGCAGTATTTCTTATATCTATTAAAATTTTTTCTCTAATATTATCAAATATGGATTTAAGGAATATTATTATTAAAAAACAAATTGTTACAGTAAGTAATAGTTTTATAGAAAAATGTAAATATATATAGTCTATATAAATTTTTATATATAAATTTATAATAATGCTAAGTATTGTAATGATAAGTGATAATATAATTATTTTAAAAATATATTTTTTATTCATTGTAATATTAAATATAATATCTTTAAATATCTTATCTTTTACTCTTAATTTAGGTATTGTTTTATTAGGATATAAAAAAATAAGAGTTTCTAAGTAAATAGTTTTAAAATATTCATGTGATACCTTTTTCATACCACATGATGGATCCATTATTTTAAAATATTTTTTTGTTATCTCATAAATTACTACATAATGATACATATTATTTACTTTAGTGTGTGCAATAACTGGTTTCTCAATAAAGTTAGTCAAATCTTTAAAGGTTACTTTCATCCCATAACCATCAAATCCAATAGTTCTAAGACCATTAATTAAATTATAAGCATTGGTACCAAAATTATCCGTTTTAATTATAAAATTTAATTCTTCTTTAGAAATGTTGCCACCATAATACCTAATAATTGATAACACAGCAGCTGCCGCACAATCCCTATAACCATTTTGTTTTACGCTCAATTTGCTTTTCATATTACCTCCCTCTACTTAATATATACGACATTTTTTTTGAAAACACTTTTACTTTTTAAAACTTATTATACATAGTTATTTTTAGTAATATAAAATTATTTAAAATTTAAATTTGTGATTTTTTAACTATGAATTTGCATAAAAAAACATATCAATTAATATTGATATGTTAACTTTTATATTACATCTTATCTATGGTTTCAATTCCTAATATAGATAGTGCATTTACTAAAACTTGCTTAGTGCACTCAATCAATCTTAATCTTGATGATTTTAGTACCTCATCGGTTTCATTAGCTATATTTATTTCTTCATAAAAGCTTGAGAATTTTTGAGTTAAATTAAATATATATTTAGTAAGCGATGCTGGTTCGTGGGTAAGTAATAAATTATCAATTAATTCAGTAAAATTATATAAGTCTTTTAATATTTTATATTCTATGTCATTTACAAATTTTATTTCTTTTGTATTTATTTCATTTTTTCTCAATATAGAATTAATTCTAACTATCGAATAAAGAATATAGATACCAGATTCACCTTTAAAACTAATAGCGTTATCTATATTGAAGTCCACTACTTTATTTTTAGAAACATTTAACATAGTAAATTTAATACAAGCATTCATTAGTATATTTAAACTTTCTTCCGATACTTCTATTTCTCTTAATTTAAATTCACTTTTAAGTGATTCTTTTATTTCTTTTACGAAATCAGTTACTAAAACTCCAACCCCTCCTGAAGTACTCATTTTGTTACCATTTAAAAGCACATAACCATAGCTAATTAATTTAGGTGACTTATACCCTAAAATATCTAATGTAGCAGAAATTTCTTGCATATATACTTCTTGATCTTCACCTAAAACCACATAATTATGCTTATCATTTAAACCTATCTTATAAATTGAATAAGCAATATCTTTTATCGGATATAAAGATGTTCCATTACTTCTGGTAATTACCAAATAAGGTTCCTTTAACGGTATATTATATCCGCTTAAATCTACACAACCACGTCCTAGGGAATCAACTATATATTTATTTTTTTCTTTTAACTTTTCAACTATATTATTTAAATAGTTATTATATACGTAATCAGATTCATGAGTGAATACATCAAATTTTATTCCTAAAATAGATAGTATTTCCATTTGACCTTCTACACATTTATCTGTAATTTTTTTGAACTTTTCAATCATTTCACTATTTCCACTTTCAACTAATTCTAAATAGTCAAATGCTTTTTGCTCTAAAACTTCATTTTCTTTTGCTTCATTACTTATTTTTACATAAATATTTAAAAGATCACTAAATTTATCATCATCTTTACCATATTTTTCTGCACCTATAACAAGTAAAGCTATTTTTTTGCCTAGATCATTAATAAAATAATGTCTTTCTACATCATAACCAGTAAAATCATATAAGTTAGACATAAAATCCCCAATAAAAGAATTTCTACATCTTCCCATATGTGGTTCTGCATTCGGATTAATTGATGTATGCTCAATCAATAATGCTTCGTTATTTCCTTGATTCAGACTTCCATATTTTTCTTTTTCATCCTCAATATTTTCAATTACATATTTTGAAATAATATCATAATTAATATTAAAGTTTACATAAGGCCCGATTACATCTATACTTTTAATTGTATTAGTTTTTTCTTTAAAATTATTTTTAATATAATTGGCAACATCATTAGGGCTTTTTAATTCTTCACTTCTTAATTCAAAGCAAGGAACACTATAGTCTCCCATATTATCTTTTGGAGGTGTTTCTACTACTACCTTTTTATCTTCACCCAATAATCTTTTAATTTCATTTTTAATAATATTTTTAATATTAATCATATTTCCTCTTCTTTTTCAAAAATATTATAACATGTTTTTATACATTTAAAAAGTAGAATTGTTATTCTACTTACTATTTAATTTGATTCATTACTTCTTCAGCAAAGTTATCATTTCTTTTTTCCATTCCTTCGCCTACTTCATATCTAACCATTTTAGTAATTTCGCTATTATTTTGTGATAAATACTCTCTAACGGTTAATCCAGAATCTTTTACGAATGGTTGTTCAACTAAACAAATCTCTTCAAAAAACTTATTTAATCTTCCTTCAACTATTTTTTCTGCAAATTCCGGTTTTTTACCTTCTTCAACCACTTGAGTAGTTAGAACAGATTTTTCATGTTCAATTTCCGCTTCAGATACATCTTTTCTTGAAATATATAAAGGTTTCATAGCTGCGCTTTGCATTGCCGCATCTTTTGCTACTACTTCACTCTCACCTTTTAATACTACTAAAGATGATATTTTTCCACCCATGTGTAGATATGATCCAAATACTTCATCATCATTTTTAGTAATTATATCAAATCTTCTAAGAGATAATTTCTCACCAATCTTTGCAGTTGCTGCTACTATTAAATCGTTAATAGTTTCACCTTCTACATTTATATTAAGTGCTTCTTCAACAGAAGTAACATCACTATTCAAAATTGCGTTTCCAATAGTCTTAACTAGTGACTTAAATTCCTCATTTTTAGCAACAAAATCAGTTTCAGAATTAATTTCTACTATACATGCTTTATTTTGATTAATAAAAATATTAGATAACCCTTCAGCTGCAATTCTATCAGCTTTTTTTGCTGCTTTTGAAATACCTTTTTCTCTTAGGTAATCTATTGCTAAGTCAATATCACCATTTGTTTCTACTAACGCTTTTTTGCAATCCATCATGCCTGCTCCAGTTGATTCTCTTAAATTTTTTACCATTTCAGCTGTTATATTCATAAATGCTCCTTACTTTAAAACTGATAATAATTCATCTTTTTTCATTGTGCTGTAACCTTTAATATCTTTTTCTTTAGCTATTTTTTTAAGTTCAGCAACAGTTAAAGCAGAAAAATCTTTAGTTTCTTCTTTTTTTACTTCTTTTTTTGTTGTTTTCTTTGAAGCTTTTTTTGGAGTTGATTCTTCAGATGCTTCTGGAGCAACTTCTTCAACTTCCTCATCTATTACTTTTTCAATTACTTCTATTTTACCTGGTTTTGTTTTCTTTGTTTTTGCAAACTCTTCTTCATTTACATAATCGTCTAATTCTAGATTGTTACATTCACAAACTGCATTATTAAGAACGCCTAAAACCACTTTAATGCTTCTTACAGCGTCATCATTTGCTGGTATAACAAAATCTACATCATCTGGATCCCTATCAGTATCAACTATTCCAAATACTGGAATATGTAATCTTCTAGCTTCTCTTACAGCGTTGTATTCCATTTTAGGATCTACAACAATAACTGCTTTAGGTAAACTTATCATTTCTCTAATACCAGAAAGTAAAGTGTTTAATTTATTATATTCTTTTTGAATTTTAGCCACTTCTTTTTTAGGTAATAGTTCAAATTTACCTGATTCCTCCATCTTTTCAATTTCAATCATTCTTTTTACTCTGTCTCTGATAGTTTTAAAGTTAGTTAATGTTCCACCTAACCATCTTTCAGTAACATAGTAAGAATTGCTTCTTGCTGCCTCTTCCTTGCATACTTCTTGTGCTTGCTTCTTAGTGCCAACAAACAATACTTTACCACCGTTTACACATGCTTTAAGAAGTTCGGCGTAAGCATCTTCAATAGCGCTAACTGTTTGCTCTAAATCGATAATGTAAATATCATCCCTTGATGTAAAAATATACTCTTTCATTTTAGGATTCCATCTTTTAGTTTGACAACCAAAGTGAGACCCTGCTTCTAATAAATAACTTTTAGCAATAACTGCCATAATTTTTCCTCCTTCGTTTTTCTTACCACTTAACGTCTTCTATGTTTACTCACTCTTATGAGCACTCGAGAAACATATCAGTTAAGTGTGCATATTTCTTAAAGCCATATGTATTTTACCATATAATATATAAAAATACAAACAAATATTACTGTTTATATTATTTATCACTAATTATACATTTCTATTTTATTTTTTAAATTGTTATTCTTTTTATTATAATCTTTTATT
>CAZLNV010000027.1:0-10927 GCA_964561095.1 uncultured Muribaculaceae bacterium
TATCAAAAGTATAAAAATAGCTTTCAAAGAAAAGAATGTTCAAATTTTTGTGAAGGTATAGTTGAGGATACACAAAAATTTGAACTAGAAAATGGCTATAATCTTTTATGTAGAGATATTCTGGTTGAATCAGGCGATGTATATTATGGAGACTATGACTATCATATTTATAGATTTGGATTGGAAGATGAAAAGGGTGGTTTAGTAGTGCCAATTATTTATGAAAAGATTAATGAAGAAAATGATAAAATTCAATTTATAAATAAAAGTGATACCCTTATATTTTATATCCATGATAAAAAATTAGAAAATAAAGTAAGTAGGAGAAAAAAACTATGATATATTTTGAATTTAAGGAAATAGAAGGGAAGTTATATTTAAAAAAATATGATGTAGTTATAAATAAAGATTTACTTATTAAAGTAAGAAGCGAATTTTTATTAATAAACGTAGCAAAATAACTCATAAAAAATATGAAACCACTAAACAACCCAACGATAGATATGATTTTGAACATATAAGGCAATACAAAAGTACAAAAGTTGGTGTAAGAGAATATAATGATTTTTATTCTGAAAATGAAGATATATATTTAGTTGAATATGATGAATATGAATATCCTATAGAAGTTGGTATTATTGATAGTTTACGTAAAAATAATGTATTTGTAATTGATAAAATTTTAGAATTAACTTCTTCTAATAAGGAAGATATATACAAAAGATTAAGAAATTGTTTAACATTTATAGAAAGAAGTAAATTTATAGAAGTTGATAAAATAATGGAAGTATTGCATTTTTTAAATGTAAGTGCACCTGATTATATTAAAGAAAGAACTAAGACTTTAAAAAAATAATAGTTTGCTGTATACTTAAATAGAGGTGAATGTATGAGAGCATTAATAACAGGAGCTTCTAATGGATTAGGATTAGAATTTGCTAAGGAATTAGATAAACTAGGATATGATCTAATATTAGTTGCTAGAAATGAGAAAAAATTAGAAGAATTAAAAAAAGAACTGACTAATGAAGTTGAAATAATACCAATGGATTTAAGTATTGAAGAAAATTTATATAAGCTTTATGATATGACTAAAGGAAAAGTAGATTTACTTATTAATAATGCTGGATTTGGTGTATTTGGAGAATTTACTAAGACCGATTTAAATGAAGAATTAAATTTAATCGATTTAAATATTAAGGCATATCATATATTAACAAAATTATTTTTAATTGATATGGTAAAAAGAGATAGTGGAAGAATTCTTAATGTTGCTTCTTCAGCGGCTTTTCAACCAGGGCCATTATTATCAACATATTATGCATCTAAAAGTTATGTATATAATTTAAGTGCTGCAATATATGAAGAACTAAGAAGAGAAAAAAGTCATGTTAAAATAAGTATACTTTGCCCTGGACCAGTAGATACTGGGTTTAATGATAGAGCAAATGTAAAATTTAGCATAAAAGGATTAAATTCAAACGATGTGGTTAAATATACAATTGATAAGATGTTTAAAAATAAATTAATAATTATTCCAAGTTTAAAAATGAAGCTAGGTGTGTTTGCTAATAGATTATCATCAAGAAAATTAATTTTAAAAATAACTTATAAAATACAAAGAGCAAAAAAAAAGTAACTATTCATTAGTTACTTTTTTTACATCTAATATAATTGGAATAATTATTGGCCTTCTTCCGGTTGATTCAATTATATATGAATTAATTTCTAAAATAATTTTATTTTTAAGATCTGTAATATTAAAATTGCTTTTTTCAAGTTCATTTAAAGTAATAGTAGATATTTTATTTTGTATCATTCTTAATAAACTTTGATTATCATTTACAACTACAAATCCTCTTGTAGTTATATTAGGTTCTAATAACATTTTTTTATTTTGAACATCCACATTTAGTATAACTGATAATACACCATCAGTAGACATTATTTTTCTATCTCTTATAATAGTTGTACCAACATCACCAATTCTTTTGCCATCAACATATATATCATTTATTGGCATAGTTCCTTTTCTCTCGACAATACCATCATGAAGAGATAATATATCTCCATTTTTAAGTATAAAAGTATTTTCAGGTTTTATATCACATGATATACCTAAATCAGCGTGTGCTCTTAACATTCTATATTCTCCGTGAACTGGCATAAAGTATTCAGGTTTTATTAATCTAATTAATAATTTTAACTCTTCACTTTTAGCATGACCGCTAGTATGTATATCAGATTCATCGGTATTTGTATAAACTTTAGCACCTTTTAAGTATAACTTATTTATTATTCTATTAATGCTCATAGCATTTCCAGGAATAGGTGAAGATGAAAATATTACTGTGTCAGTAGGCAATAAAGTTATATTTTTGTCTGTACCATTTGCAATACGAGATAATGCAGCTAAAGGTTCGCCTTGAGAACCAGTACAAAGTAAGCATATATCTCTTGGTTTAAGTAGTTTAGCTTCCTCTGGTGTAATAAATATATCTTTATCTTTTATATAACCACATTCAATAGCAATATCTATGCTATTATTCATGCTTCTTCCAAATGTAACAACTTTTCTGTCATTCTTTTTACATGTCTCTATAATGTGAGTAAGTCTATAAATATTAGACGCAAATGTTGCAATAATTAGTCTGTCAGTACATCTAGCTACTATTTCACCTAATGTTTCATCTACTATAGATTCACTATTAGAAAATCCCGGTACTAATGCATTGGTACTATCACTCATAAGAAGTTTTACACCATTTGTACCTATTTTAGCTATTTTTCCTAAATTAGCAACAGGCCCAATAGGTGTTAAATCAAATTTAAAATCTCCAGTAGTAACAACAACACCATTCGGTGTAGTAATACTTATTCCATAAGAATCTGGAATAGAGTGGGTAGTTCTAAAAAATTCTACGTTAAAGTGTTTAAAATTAACCACAGTGCTTTCATCATACTCAACTAAATTAGTAACTGGCATCATTCTTTCATTTAATTTGTTAGTTATTAATTTAAAAGCTACTTTAGGAGCATATATAACTGGAAAATTAACATGTGCCATAACAAAAGGTAACCCACCAATGTGATCTTCATGCCCATGTGTAATAAATAATGCTTTTATTTTGTCTTGATGTAATTTTAAATAATTATAGTCAGCTAAAACATAATCAATTCCCAAAAGATTTTCTTCTGGAAACATTACACCAGCATCTATAACAATAATTTCATCTTCATGTTCTATAACGTACATGTTTTTTCCAATCTCGCCTAAGCCACCTAAAGCAAAAACAAGAGTTTCACCCATATTTTTTTCATTCATAATTTCTTTCCTCCAAATACTAAAAGTAAATTTGTTAATATGATTATATAACAATTTATTGATTTTGTCTAGTATTTATGAAGCAAATGTGACATTATTACTATATAAATTATAGGTACACTTTAGTCGCGTACACACTATCACAAGCCTTGAGCATAGTTTTTACATTCTAATAATTGAGGAATATAATACTAAATACAAAATGTCTATTTATTTGTTATCGATTAAAGTTAGTGATACTTTATTTTTTTCTTTCAATATTTCTAGTACATAACAATCAATTACCATGCCAACTGACAATACTTCACTAGGGTGTTTTATAAATTTATTTGATATCTTCGAGATATGAACTAGTGCATCATTCTTTAAACCTATATCTATAAATGCTCCAAAGTCAACTACATTTCTAACTGTACCTTGTAGTTTCATGCCGATTGTTAAATCTTCTATTTTTAAAATATTTGATTTTAGTATAGGAGCATCATAATTTTCCCTATAATCTCTTTTAGGAGTCTTTAACGATGTAATAATATTTTCTAATGTATAAATATCAGTATTCACTTCATCACAAATAGTTTTAAGATTTAATTCATCAAGTTTTTTTACTAAGTCTTCTGTTCCAATACTTTTTATATCAATGTTTATTAAAGATAGAAATTTCATAGTTATTTCGTAACTTTCAGGGTGAATGTTAGTTTCATCTAGAGGATTAGCACCATCAACAACTCTCATAAATCCGATTGATTGAATATAAGTTTTATCACTAAATAATTTTTTCTTTTTCACTTCATCACGAGACATTATTTTTCCATTTTCTTCTCTGTATTTTATTATTTTATCTATATTAGTTTTAGTTAGTCCAGAAATATATTTTAAAATAAATGGAGAAGCAGTATTAATGTTTACTCCAACATTGTTAACAACTTTTGTAATAACAAAATCTAATGAATCACTTAATTTAGATTGATTTACATCATGCTGATAAAGACCTACACCAATAGATTTGGGATCTATCTTGACAAGTTCATTTAAAGGATCTTGTAATCTTCTTGCGATTGATATTGCACTTCTTTGTTCTACGTGCAGGGTAGGAAATTCATCAATTGCAAGTTTTGATGCTGAATAAACACTTGCTCCAGCTTCACTTACAATTGCATATTTACATTTACCAAATTCATTAATTGTTTCACTAACAAGTTTTTCACTTTCTCTTGAAGCAGTTCCATTTCCAATAGCAATAATATCTATATTATATTCATTAATAAGTTCTTTTAACTTTTCTTTTGATTTATCCCATTCATTTTTAGGTTCGTGTGGATAAATAACTGAAATATTCAATACTTTAGAAGTAATATCAACTACTGCAAGTTTACAACCTGTTCTATAAGCCGGATCAAATCCTAAAACTATTTTTTCTTTCATTGGAGGAATTAAAAGAAGATTTTCAAGATTTTCACCAAATGATTTGATTGCTGTATCCTCAGCATTAAGAGTTAAATCTCCTCTAATTTCTCTTTCAATAGAAGGGCATATTAATCTTTTATAAGCATCTTTTATAGAACTCTTTATAATATCTTTTACAACTGATTCTCTTTTTATAACGTTTTTTTCTAAAAAATCAATTATGTCATTTTCATTAATTTCGATATTAACAGTTAATATTTTTTCTTTTTCACCTCTATTAATTGCTAAAATTCTATGAGGTTTAATATATTTAATTGCTTCATTAAAATCATAATACATTTCATATACTTTATTTTCGTCAGATGCATTCTTTTTAATTTTAGAAACTAATATGCCATTTTTCCAAAAGTAGCTTCTTATCCATTTTCTATATTTAGCATTATTGCTTATCTCTTCTGCAATAATATATGAAGCTCCAAGGATAGCCTCATCTATAGTTTTAATATTCTCATTAAAAAACTTTTCAATGTTATTTAATTCACTGGGAAAGCTCATTATTAATTTTGCCAAAGGTTCAAGCCCATTTTTAATAGCTTCAGTTGCTTTAGTTTTTTTCTTTTCTTTATATGGTAAATATATATCTTCAACTTCAACTAATTTTTTAGCATTCATTATGTTAATTTTTATTTCATCTGTAAGCATTCCTTTTTCATCTATTAATCTAATAACATCTTCTTTTCTTTTTAATAGGTTAACTTCATATTCATAATACTCATTAATCTTTCTAATTTGTTCCTCATCTAATCCGGACGTTGCTTCTTTTCTATACCTAGCAATAAACGGTATAGTGTTTCCTTCACTTAAAAGTTTTAAAGTGAATTCTACTTGCTTTGTAGTGATACTCAAAATATCACTTAAATTTTTAATAATTTCTTCATTCATTTGATATGCTCCTTATATATACAAGTTTTATTGTAGCAATAAATTCTTTTTAATTCAAAGCATTTGTAATATAAAAAGAATTTAAATACAATAATATTATATTTGCCCTGAAATAAATTCTAAAATATGATAAAATTATAAATAGGTGATTAGCATGGGATTGTTTTCTAATATTAAAAATATATTTAGTAAAAAAGAAACTACTAAAGAGAATATTGAAGAAATAAAAGAAGTTGAAAAGTATGAAGAAGGTTTAGGTAAAACTAAAAAAGAATTTTTAAATAAATTAAACATATTAGGTATTAAATATACTAAAATAAATGATGACTTTTTTGATGAATTAGAAGAGTTATTAATAATGGCTGATATAAGTGTTGAAACTGTTATGTTCATGATTGAAAAATTAAAAAAAAGGTGTAAAGAAGAAAAAATTGAAAATTTTGAAGATTTAAAAGAAGTAATAGTTGATGAATTATTATTGCTTTATGTAGATGGGAAAGTAGTTAGTTCTAAGTTAAATATTAAAAGTAATGATCTAAGTGTATTATTATTTGTTGGAGTAAATGGAGTAGGCAAAACCACAAGTATTGCTAAAATTGCTAAGAAGTTAATAAATAATGGTAAAAAAGTTACGTTAATCGCAGGCGATACTTTTAGAGCTGGAGCAGTTGAACAATTAAAAATATGGAGTGAAAAAGTTGGCTCTGAATTTTATGGAACAGATTTAAAAGATCCATCAAGTGTTATTTATGATGGGCTTATTAAAGCTAAAGAAATGAATATTGATGTAGTTTTAATAGATACAGCTGGAAGACTTCAAAATAAAAGTAATTTAATGAAAGAATTAGAAAAAATTAATAAAGTAATTGGTACTTTATGCCCCGGGAGCCCAGAAGAAACACTTTTGGTTATAGATGCTTCAACTGGACAAAATGGAATTGATCAAGCTAAAAATTTTATGGATATTACGAATGTTACAGGGCTAATTCTTACTAAAATGGATGGAACTGCGAAAGGTGGAATAGTATTAAGCATTAAAAAAGAAACTGGTTTGCCAGTTAAATTTATTGGCTTTGGAGAGAAAGAAGAAGACTTGATGAGCTTTGATATTGAAAAATATATATATGGATTATTTAAGGAGTTTTAAATGGATAAACGTGAATATTTAATTGAATTATATGAAGAATATAAAGGACTATTAACAGAAAAGCAAAGAAGTTATTTTGAAAGTTATTATTTTGAAGATTTGTCTCTTAATGAAATAGCCGAAATTAATAAAGTTACTAAATCTTTAGTTGGTAAAACAATAAATGGGGTTGAATCAAAACTAATTAATTATGAAAATATTTTAAAAATCAATGAAAAAAACGAATTGTTAAAAAATATTATTAAAGAAAGTAATGAGACTTTAAAAATTAAACTCGAAGAGATTTTGTTTAAATAAATTGAAATATTAACTAATTTTATTTATAATAGAATTATAAAGGATGGATAATATGAAAGTGAATAAAAGAGGTTGGAGTTTGGTCGTGGAATTGGTAGCAATTTTAATTGCCGTTATTCTTTTAGTTTATGTTGTATATGGATTGAATAAATTAGGACTTGTTAGAAATATGAATGAAGCTCTGCCAGGAATAAAACCTGATTTAATTATAAGCGGGAAAACGACTAGTTATCAAAATGTAGAAAGTGATTTAATAGACGCTAGTAAAAAATATGTGGAAGAAAAATATAATGGTGAATTTACAGGAAATGAAATTGTTATTAGAGTGAGCCACCTAGTTAAAAATGGATACATGTCAACAATTAGGGATACCAATGGAAAAGAATGCAGCGGGTATATAATGGTGATTAAAAGTGATGGTACTATAGGTTATAATCCATACTTAAAATGTAGTAAATATGCAAGTGACGGATATGAAAGTGAATACGATTGGTAAAAATATATAATCAGCAATATCGAAAATGATATTGCTTTTTATTGTGTAAATTAAGATAGAAAAAAAATATAAAATAGTGTATAATAAAATCAATATTTATTGAAGGAGATAAAACACATGTATGATTTTAAAAAAATAGAAAAAAAATGGCAAGATTATTGGGAAAAGAATCGTGTTTTTGAAGCGAAGAATGGTGAAAGTAAAAAAACATTTTACGACTTAGTTGAATTCCCATACCCATCTGGTTCTGGTCTTCATGTTGGACATGCAAGAACTTATACTGCAAGCGATGTATTAGCCAGAATGAGAAGAATGCAAGGTTACAATGTGCTTTATCCAATGGGTTGGGATGCTTTTGGAGCCCCTGCTGAACAATATGCAATAAAAACACATCAACATCCTAAAGATGTCGTTAAAGAAAATATTATAACATTTAAGAATCAAATGAAATTATTAGGTTTATCATTTGACTGGAGTAGAGAATTTTCAACTACTGACCCAGAATATTATAAGTGGACTCAGTGGCAATTTATACAATTTTTTAAACACAATATGGCTTATAAAGCAGAGACAAAAGTTAATTGGTGTCCTAATTGTAAAATGGTATTATCAAATGAAGATGCTGCTGGCGGTAATTGTGAAAGATGTGGAAGTTTAGTAGAGCAAAAGTCAAAATCTCAATGGATGCTTAGGATGTCAGATTATTCTGAAGATTTATTAAAAGGATTAGATGATACTAATTTTGCTGAGCGTGTAAAAGCTGGCCAAATTAATTGGATAGGTAAGTCAAGTGGAGTTGAAGTAAAAATTCAAGTAGTAGGTGGTGGAGAATTTTCTATATTTACTACTTGCATAGAAACAATATATGGAATTACTTTTTTTGTAATTGCACCCGATGGACAATTAATTCAAGAATTAATGCCTAGAGTAGAAAATGTTGAAGAGGTAAAGTCATATATTAAAGAAACCGCTCTTAAAAGTGCGATGGATAGAACAAGTTTAAATAAAGATAAAAGTGGCTGTGAAGTAAAAGGTATTAAAGCAATTCATCCTATTACTGGGAAAGAAGTACCAATATTTTTGGGAGATTTTGTATTAGGTGACTACGGAACTGGTGCCGTAATGGCAGTGCCTGCCCATGATCAAAGAGACTATGAATATGCTGCTACACATAACCTAGATATAATCGAAGTAATTAAGGGTGGAAATATATCAGAAAAAGCATTTGAAAAATCTGATTATTTAGGTGCAGGGTGCAAATTAATTAATAGTGAAGAATTTGATGGAGTGACAGTTGAGGAAGCAAAATCATTAATAACTAAAAAATTAATTAATATGAACCTTGCAAAAGAAACAAATAATTATAAAATGCGTGATTGGGTATTTGGAAGACAAAGATTTTGGGGTGAACCAATACCTATGATATATTGTGAAGACTGTGGATGGGTTCCAGCAGATGAAAAAGATTTGCCTGTAATGTTGCCTGATGTTGCTGAATATGAACCTACTGATAATGGAGAAAGTCCACTTGCAAAAATAGATTCATTTGTTAATTGTAAATGTCCAAAATGTGGCAAAGATGCTAAAAGAGAAACTGATACAATGCCTCAATGGGCAGGATCATCTTGGTATTTTTTAAGATATATGGATCCAAAAAATAATATGGAATTTGCATCTCAAGAAGCTATGAAATATTGGAATAGAGTAGATTATTATGATGGAGGATCCGAACATATAGCAAGGCATTTACTATATGCAAGATTTTGGATTCAAATGCTTTATAATTTTGGCTTAGTTCCAAAAAAAGAAATGATTTGGACAAGAATTACACATGGAATGGTATTAGGTTCTGATAATGAAAAGATGTCTAAATCAAAAGGAAATGTTATAAATCCTGATGAAATAATAAACAATTATGGTGCTGATGCACTTCGTGTGTATGAAATGTTTATGGGAGATTATGCTCAAGACGCACCATGGTCATCAGAAACTTTATCTGGATGTAAAAGATTTCTAGATAGAGTAGAAAGACTTGGAAATAAATTAAATTGTAAAGAAGGTTACACAGATGATGTTTTGGTAAATAAAACTATCAAGAAAGTAACTGAAGATAATGAGAATTTAAAATATAACACAGCAATCGCAGCTCTTATGTCAATGTTAAATTGCTATGAAAGATACTCTGAAGGTATAGCAAAAGATGATTATAGAGTATTATTAATGCTATTAAATCCGGTAGCTCCTCATTTAACTGAGGAATTAAACGAAATTTATAAGTTAGGAAATTCAATTTGTCTTTCTAATTGGCCAATTTATGACAAAGAAAAAATTATAGATAAGTGTGTAGTCATTGGAATTCAAGTGAATGGTAAGTTAAGAAGTACCATTGAAGTTAATGTAGATGAAGATGATGAAAAAGTAAAAGAAATTGCATTAAAAGAAAAGAATGTCATTGCCCACACAAATGGTAAAAATATAGAAAAAATAATAGTTGTTAAAAATAGAATGGTTAATATAGTTGTTAAATAAAAAAGTTAAGAAAATGATATCTAATCGATATCATTTTTTTTATAAATAGAAAAAGTAAGTGTCCGAAAAAGGGCATAAAAAAAGACACATAGAATTACCTATGATACAATGTAATTGGAAAAGTACATTGGAGGTAAAATATGTGTCTTTTAAATTATAACAAAGAAATAAAAAAATATAAACACCTAACTTATGCAGAAAAAACAATGATAGAGAGATGGCATAATAAAGAGAAAAAAAGTAATAAAGAAATAGCAAAATTATTAAGTAAAAGTAAGAGAACAATAAGAAGAGAAATAAAAAAGGGAATAGCAATAATAAAGGATTCATTATGGAAAGATGTTGAAGTATATAGTGCAGATGTATCAAATAAAGAATATAAAGCAAATATGAGAGCTAAAGGACAAGAATTAAAAATAGGATCAAATATAGAAATAATATTAAAAATAGAGAATATGATAAAAGAAGAAAAGAAATCACCAGAAGTAGTAGCGTATGAATTAAGAGAAGAAGGATTAATAGAAATAACAGCAAGAACAATAAGAAATTATATATATGATGGGAATGTGTTTGATATAACAAAGAGAGACATGATATATAAAAAAGAATATAAAACTAAAAATAAGAATAAAAGGATAGCAAAACATACTCCGCCTGAAAAAAGCATAGAAAACAGACCAGAAGAAGCCAATGGCAGAAGCGAATATGGCCATTGGGAAGGAGATTTAATAATAGGAAAGAGAAAAAAAGGATGGGTATTATTAACTTTAACAGAAAGAATGACAAG
>CAZLNV010000028.1:0-10809 GCA_964561095.1 uncultured Muribaculaceae bacterium
TAAATCGTGCTCCTACATTGCACAGATTAGGTATTCAAGCATTTGAACCTAAATTAATTGGTGGTAAAGCATTAAGACTACATCCGCTTGTTTGTACAGCATTTAATGCAGACTTTGATGGTGACCAGATGGCTGTGCACGTACCATTAAGTGAAGAGGCCCAAGCAGAAGCAAGAATTCTTATGTTAGGTGCTAATAATATCTTAAGTCCAAAAGATGGAAAACCTATTGTTACTCCATCACAAGACATGGTATTAGGTAACTATTATTTAACTATGGAAACTGCTGGATTACCTGGAGAAGGTAAAGTATATAAAAACAGCAATGAAGTATTAATGGCTTATGAAAGAAAAGATGTAACTCTTCATACAAGAATATGTGTATTAACTAAAAGTTTTAAATATAAGGTATTTACTGATGAACAAAGAGAAAAATATTTAGTAACTACACCAGGTAAAATTATATTTAACGAAATATTACCTGATACATACCCATACTTGAATGAACCATCTAGAACAAATATTGAAAATTTAACACCAGATAAATTCTTTTTAGAAAAAGGTACAAATTTAACAGAAGCAGTAAAAAATATGCCTCTTGTTAATGCTTTCCAAAAGAGTGACTTAGAAAAAATTATTGCGCAAATATTCAAAAGATATAAAACTACTGAAACTTCAATCATGCTTGATAAGTTAAAGAATTTAGGATTTAAACATTCTACATTAGGTGGTATTACAATATCTTTAAGTGATATAGTTGATAGTGATAAAAAAGCAGAAGTTATTGAAGAAACTAATAAAACAATTGAACAAATCAATAAGCAATTTAAACGTGGTTTAATTACTGATTCAGAAAGACATGATAAAGTTGTTAAATTATGGTTTGATGCTAGAGACGCTGTTCAAAACGATTTAGTTGAAAAAGCTGGTAAAAATTTAGATAACCCTCTTTCTTTGATATTTAATTCAAAAGCAAGAGGAAGTAAGGCACAACTAGTTCAATTATCTGGTATGCGTGGAATAATGGCAAAACCTAATGGTGAATCTGTTGAAATTCCGATTTTAGCATCATTTAAAGATGGACTAGATGTACAAGAATTCTTCTTAAGTACACATGGATCTAGAAAAGGTACAGCGGATACAGCACTAAAAACAGCAGAAGCTGGATACTTGACTCGTAGACTTGTTGATGTTGTACAAGATGTAATAATTAAAGAAGATGATTGTGGTACTATTCAAGGTGTTGAGATATCAGCATTTATTGATGAAAAAAGTGGCGCAGTACTAGAAAGTTTAGAAGAAAGAATTTTAGGAAGATACTCTAATCAAAAAGTAGTAAATCCTGAAACAAAAGAAGTAATTATCAATAAAGGTGAATTAATTACTGAAGCTATTGCAGATAAAATAGTTGCTGCAGGAATTAAAACAGTTGAAATAAGAAGCGTTCTTACTTGTAAGACAGAAAATGGTATTTGTCGTAAATGCTATGGAAGAAATTTAGCAACAGGTGGTGTCGTTGAAGTAGGAGAAGCTGTAGGTATAATGGCAGCTCAATCAATTGGAGAACCTGGTACTCAATTAACTATGAGAACATTCCATACTGGTGGTGTTGCCGGTGCTGGAGATATTACTCAAGGTCTTCCAAGAGTTGAAGAATTATTTGAGGCTAGAAGTCCTAAAGTAAAAGCAACTATAGCTGAAATAAGTGGTAAAGTTACAAAAATAACTGAATCAGACAAAGGTAAATATAAAATATATATTACTAATGATGTTGAAATTAGAGAACATGTTACAATGTATAACTCAAAACTTGCGGTTGAGCCAAAACAAATGGTTGAAGCTGGACAAAGTTTAACTGAAGGAGCTATCGCACCTAAAGAGTTACTTGCTGTAACAGACCCAATAACAGTACAACAATATATTTTGAAGGAAATACAGAAAGTTTATAAATCTCAAGGTGTTGATATGTCTGATAAACATGTTGAAGTAGTTGTTAAAAGAATGATTCCAAAGATGAAAATTGTTGAACCTGGAGACACTTCATTTATTGAAGGAACTGCCGTTTCAATAAGAAAATTCACAGATGAGAATAAACCAATAATTTTAAGCGGAGGAGTTCCTGCTGTAGGTAAACCAGTATTGCTTGGTATTACTAAAGCATCTCTAGAAACAGATTCATTCTTATCAGCAGCATCTTTCCAAGAAACAACAAGAATTTTGACAGATGCTTCTATAAGAGGAAAAGTTGACCATTTAAGAGGATTAAAAGAAAATGTTATTTTAGGTAAATTAATACCTGCTGGAACTGGTGCTAGAGAGTATTCTAATATAGAATTAGAGCTTGAACATCAATTAATCAGTGAAGATGCTTCAGAAGCATTAGAAGAAACATTTTTAATGTAATGATATAAGGTGGATTAGTCCACCTTTTTTATGATAAAATATTTTAAGGAGGAAATATGCTTATACCTTGTGAATATGTAGAAAGATACTTAGAAAAATGTGATAATGAATATTTAAAAATTTTATTATTAAATGATACTTTTGGGGGTAAGATAGAAAAGGTGAAGTATGGTAATAAAGTTTATTATGTAAATAATTTTTACAATACATCTTTTGAAAAGGATACTGCAAGAGAAGAATTGATGAGTATAAGTAAATTACATGATGAATATGTGAATGCATATTGAGAAATAAATAGAAATATGTATCAATCTTTGTCAATTACTTTAAAAAAGTAATTACCAATTTATTGAAGTTAAGGCATTATAATTGACTTTTAATGTCTTTTTTTGTAAAATTATATACAAGGAATGATTAAAGAATATGGAGGACTATTATGTTAGAAGATAAAATATTTTTAACAACTAACGATATACTTGAAAAGGAGTTTAAGTTAGACGCTAGAGGGTATAGGCCTCAAGAAGTAGATAAATACTTAGATTTAGTTATAAGAGATTACACCGAATATCAAACTATTATCAAAAGATTAATGGTAGAAATTAAGAATTTAGAAAAAGATAATAGTATACTGCAAGGAGAAAATAGAGATTTAAAATCTAAATTGGAAATAGTTGGTACATCTACGAATAAGGGTGTAACTAATGTTGATATCTTAAAGAGATTAAGCGAACTTGAAAAAATAGTATATGGTGAATAATAATTTTTAGACAAACGCTGCATATATTTATGTAGAGGAAAGTCCATACTCGCACTGTCCTGTGATGGCAGTAGTGATCGTGCTAGAGAAAAAAATAACTCTAGGGAAGGAAACTTTACGGCATTGAAATAATCAAGAACTGATTAAAGTAAATATAAAAGTGCTATAGTGACGAAGTCTTTAGGAATAAAGAAGTGGAACGAAGTAAACCCCGCGAGCGAGAAACCCAAATTTGGTAGGGGAACTTTTACGAAGGAATTAAACGGAGTAAAGGAAGATTATGTCTTAGATAAATGTTTGTCACCTTTTATAGGTACAGAATATGGCTTATTAAAAATTATTAATAAAGGAGAATATTGTGAAAGATATAGGAACTAGTTTTAAAGAAGCAAGAGAAACTATAGGTATAACTGAAGAGGAAGCTGCGGCTGATATGAATGTAACATTAGCGCAACTTGAAAATTTAGAAGATGGTAATGCTAATGCTTTTAAAGATATTTTTTTTCTAAAAGAGTTAATTAGAAAATATGCTAAATATTTAAATTTAGACGGGGATAAACTTGTTGAAGATTACAATGAATTTATGTTTAATTATACTTCAAAGATACCTATTTCTGAAATAGAAAAAAAGGTGGAGCAAATAACTAAAGAAGAAACCAAAGGTTTACCAAAGAAAATAATATCACCATACACAATGATTAAAGATGAAAAATCTAAAAAATCAAAAGTATATATTTATATTATAGTTGGGATATTATCAATTTTATTAATAGTATTTATGATTTTTTTAATCAAGAACAAAATTAATAATGATGATTTTGTTGGAATAAATATTATGAAAGGAGTAAATTATGAATGTGCCAAATAAAATAACAATGTGTAGAATATTTTTATCAGTGTTACTTCTTGTACTATTAATGTTCCCATTTTATAAAATAGGATTTACATTTACACCATTAGTAGTAGCGGGTAAAGTAATTTTAGATACGAAATATTTAATAGCTGGAGTTATTTTTGTTGTAGCTGCATCAACTGATTTCCTAGATGGATATATAGCTAGAAAATATAATATAGTAACAGATTTTGGAAAAGTGTTAGATTCTATTGCAGACAAGATGTTAGTTAATGGTGTACTTATCATATTAGCTGTAGAAAATCAAATAAGTGTTATTGTCCCAGTTGTAATAATTATTAGAGACATAGCTGTTGATTCAATTAAGATGATAGCTGGAAGTAAAAACGGAGCAGTTGGAGCAAGTTGGACTGGCAAGGTGAAAACAATATGCATGTTAGTTGGATTGTCACTACTATTCTTTGGGAACTTGCCATTTGAATTATGGAATATAAGAGCTGCTGAATTTTTAATTCTAGTAGCAACTGTTCTTTCAGTGGTAAGTGGTGTACAATACTATTTAAATAACAGAAAATATTTTTTAGAAGAAGGAAAATAACTAAAATAAAGTTTTCTCTTAGGAGAAATTTTATTTTGTAAAAATAAACGCTAACAAAATAAAATTTTAACGAACAAGTGTTTGAAAAAATGTTGACATTAAAAAAAAGTAGAGTTAAAATAATATTGTAAGGAGAAAAACAAAATGGAAAAATCAAAAAAAGGAAAAGATGATACACTGGAACAAGTGCTTTTGGATATAGAAAAACAATTTGGTAAAGGTGCAATTATGAAATTAGGGGAAGGCGGAATTAAAAATATAGATGTTGTTTCTAGCGGAAGCATCGCTTTAGATATAGCTTTGGGTGTAGGCGGTTATCCAAAAGGAAGAATAGTTGAAATATTTGGACCTGAATCAAGTGGTAAAACTACTATTGCATTGCATGCAATAGCCGAAGTACAAAAGACCGGAGGAAGAGCGGCATTTATAGATGCAGAGCACGCACTAGATCCTGTTTATGCAAAAAATTTAGGTGTGAATACAGATGAGTTATTATTATCACAACCGGATACTGGTGAACAGGCTTTGGAAATATGCGAAGCTTTAGTACGAAGTGAAGCAATATCTATTATAGTAATTGATAGTGTTGCAGCTCTTGTACCTCAAGCGGAAATAGAAGGAGAAATGGGAGACTCTCATGTTGGACTTCAAGCAAGACTTATGTCTCAAGCATTAAGAAAATTAAGCGGTACTATTAGTAAAACAAATACCATTTGCATTTTTATTAATCAATTAAGAGAAAAAGTTGGTGTAATGTTTGGAAATCCTGAAACAACTCCTGGAGGAAGAGCATTAAAATTTTATTCAACTATTAGATTAGATGTAAGAAGAGCAGAACAAATAAAAGTTGGTAATGAAGTAGTTGGTAATAGAACTATTATTAAAGTTGTTAAAAATAAAGTGGCTCCACCATTTAGAACTGCTGAAGTTGAAATAATGTATGGTGAAGGAGTTTCTAGAGAGGGTGAATTAGTAGATCTTGCATCCAATGTCGATATTATTGAAAAAAGTGGTGCATGGTTTTCATATAAAGGTGAAAAAATTGGTCAAGGTAAAGAAAATGTCAAGTTAGTGTTAAAAAACAATTCCAAAATGTGTGATGAAATTTATGAAAAAGTAAGAAAACACTATTTTGATAAATCCGAGTCAGATAAAAAAGATGTTAAAGTCATTGAAGAATAAGCTATTAATAAATAGCTTTTTTATTGAGACAAAAAAGCATTTGACAAAGAGCATAAAAAACTTTAAAATAATAAGTAGAAGTGGTTCACAACTTCTAAGTAACAAATTTAATGGAGGAAAATATGAATGATAATGTTAACTCCATTTTGCTAATATTAGTTGGATTAATTGTGGGAGCAGTTGTAGTAGTTATTATAAATAAAATAAAAAAGTCTGCTGCGCAAAACGAAGCTAATAAATTGATAGAAAATGCTAGAAAAGAAGCAGAAAGAATTAAAAGAGATAATGTACTCGAATTAAAAGAAGAATCTTATAAACTAAAAAAACAAACCGATGAGGAGATTAGGGAAAAAAAGAAAGAACTAAATGAATTAAACGATAGAATAGATAATCGTGAAAGAAGTTTAGATAAAAGAGATGAACTTATTAATGATCGTGAAAAAACATTAGATCAAAAAGATAAAAATTTATTGGAACGCGAAAAAGAAATTCAAGAAAAAGATGCAAAAATGGAAAAAATCTTGAAAGAGCAGGTAGAATTATTAGAAAGAATATCTGGTTTTTCAAAAGAAAAAGCAAAAACTTTAGTTATGGAAAAAGTAGAAAATGAAATGTCTAAAGAAATTGCTGAATATTTAAAATCAAGAGAAGATGAAGCAAAATTAGAAGCTGATAGAAAAGCTAAGGAATACTTAATTAATAGTATGCAAAGATATTCGAATGATGTTACAAGTGAACAAACTGTATCTACAGTAGAATTGCCTAATGATGAAATGAAAGGTAGAATTATTGGTAGAGAAGGTCGTAATATAAGAACTATTGAAGCTATTACTGGGGTTGATCTAATAATTGATGATACTCCAGAAGTTATTGTATTGTCTAGTTTTGATCCACTTAGAAGAGAAATTGCTAAAGTTACTCTTGAAGCATTAATTAAAGATGGAAGAATACACCCAGCTAGAATTGAAGAACTTTATGATAAAGTATCTGAAGATTTTAAGACTAAGATAAAAGAAAAGGGTGAGGAAGCTTTATTCGAACTTAACTTAACTAAAGTTGATCCAAACATTGTAGAATTACTTGGTAAATTAAATTTTAGAACAAGTTATGGACAAAATGCACTAGAACATTCTAAAGAAGTAGCTCATTTATCAGGACTTTTAGCTGCTGAACTTGGTGAAAATATACCTTTAGCTAAAAGAGCTGGTTTACTTCATGATATAGGTAAAGCTATTGATTTTGAAGTAGAGGGAAGTCACGTTGAATTAGGCGCTGATGTAGCTAAGAGAAATGGCGAAGATGCAGTTGTTATTAACGCTATTGAATCACATCATGGAGATAAAGCACCTACTTCTATAATATCTGAATTAGTACAAATCGCAGATGCATTGTCAGCTGCTAGACCAGGTGCTAGAAATGATTCTTTAGAAAATTATGTTAAGAGATTAGAACAATTGGAAACTATCGGTAATGCAGTTGAGGGAGTTGATAAAACATTCGCAATGCAAGCTGGTAGAGAATTAAGAGTTATTGTAAAACCTGAAGAAGTAGATGACGTTAAAAGCTATAAAATAGCAAGAGACATAAAAGATAGAGTAGAAGCAGAAATGCAATATCCTGGAACTATAAAAGTTGTTGTAATTCGTGAAACAAGAGCTGAAGAAGTTGCTAAATAAATAACTTCTTTTTCTTTACAAATATTATGGTTTATTATAGAATATTATTTGCTGAGAGGATAATAATCTAAAATGAAAAACAGACTAGAAGAATATCAAAATGGTACAGTTTTTAAAATATGTACTTTCAACACTATAAGTCATTTATTTGTAAAAGTTGAAAACATAAAAGAATTTAATAAACAAATTTGTCAATATTTACCATTAGAAATGTATTTTGTAAAAACAGAAAATAATGAATTAGAAGAAATATATTCTAAAAGAATATTTGTTATTAAAGATAATAATTTTATAAATATTGAAACAGGAGTGTTCATACCTTTTAAACAAGTATATGAAACTTATATGAAAGATTATGGAGAAAAGGTAAGACAAGAAAACAAAAAATATTATAATTGTGAGTCTTTTGAAATTTTATTAAAAAGATTTTTTGATATTTGTGAAGAGTTACAAAATGATGATATAGAATATAAATCAAGATTAAACTATATGTTACTAAAAAGAGGCTTGAAACTAAATAATGTTTAAAATATTTTTTAATCACTTGACAAGTGTAATAATTACACATATAATAAATACATAAGGAAAATATATGGAAAAGAAAAACAAACTTTACAAAAATATTGGAATACACGTTATCTCATCTTTATTTACTGTAGATAAAGGGGTAATAAAGGTTTTACTTATAAAAAGAAACAATGAACCATTTAAAGGGCAATGGGCACTTCCTAGTGGAGCACTTTATAACAATGAATTATTGAGTGTGGGCGCCAATAGAGAATTAAAAGAAAAAACAGGATTGACTAATATAGCACTAGAACAAATAGGCATATTTGACAAAATAGATAGATCATCTTTAATGAGAATGATTGGTGTATCTTTTTTAGGAGTAATAAGTATTGAGAGAGTAAAATTAGAAAAAGTTACTAGCAAAACAATAGATGCAGATTATTTTCCAATAGAGAAGATTCCTACTAATCTAGCTTATGATCATAATGAAATTGTTAATCATGCTTTAAATGTTTTGAAAGAAAAAATTACTACAACTAATATACTAGTAAACTTATTTCCAAATAATTTTACATTACCAGAATTACAAAAAGTATATGAAGCTATATTTAATAGAAAGATAGATAGAAGAAATTTTAGAAAAAAATTAATTGGATTAAATTTGATAGAAGATACTAATAAGACCATTAAATTTGAAGGAAAGAAACCAGCTAAATTATATAAATTCAAAAACAAAAAAGAAAATAAAAATATATTTTAATGATATATTTTTAAATAAAATAATAAGTGTAAAAAGTACACTTGAAAGGAGGAACAAAAAAATATTGTGTATCTATGAAAATGATAGAAGACTATTAATAAGAATAGTTATATGCTAAAAAGCATAAATAAGTATTTCTTAAATGGTAAAAGATTTAGGAAGATTAGCTGAATATTTTGATACCCAAAATAGCAAATAGGAGGAAATATGATAGAAGAAAGAAAAAAACAAATTTTGGAAAGTGAAAAAAGAATAAAAGAATTAGAAACATTGAAAAAAAAGTTAAAGAATATTAAAAATCAATATTATTTAGATTACTTTAACGAAAAAAGAGAAGGATATGCTAAATTAGAAGATATACCAAATATTGCGTATTTAAAAACTAAGGAGTTTCAAAAGCATGATGCTCATCCACTTTCAGAATATTCTATATTTGATCTAAGAAAAATTAGTAAAATGATTGAATCTTTATTTTTAAAATATGAAGGTAAAGAAGTTCAATCAAAATTATTTATACAAGAAAAAATACATACGCATGATTATAATGATTATATTATTGAAATTCCTTACTACATAATTGGAACAAGTGAGTTAAATTTGGATAATGAAAAAAATATTATAATACCATTAACTGAAGATGAATATATATATATGCATAAGCCAATAGATTTATGGCCTTATCAAACAACTAATTATTATAGTAAGTTAAAAGAAAATAAAAATTTAGTTAAATGTGTAGATCAACGTTCTTATAAAATCCGAATTTATGAATATTATAGCAAGCTGATTAATAAATACAGAGGGGAATTATCATTTGATTATAAAAAGCACACTTTTATAAGAGATTTAATATTTAATTTAGCATATTATAAAAAACACGACAATATAGGAGATTTAGATGATGAAGAGTTAACAAACGTATTTAAAAAAATCTATAAGATAAATAATTAAAAGGAGAGTTTTATGGATTTATATTTAGATTTTGATGGAGTATTAGTAGATACAATAAATATTACGTACAAAATGATGGAAAGTTTAAAAATTGATATTAATAATCAAGAAGAAGTTATAAATTTTTATCAAAAATTAAACTGGTTTAACCTGTTAAGTGGTATTAAACAAATTAATGAGCCGTTTAGATATATTGATGAATTAAAAGAATTAGGTATATTTGATATTTATATTTTAACAACAGTTAATTTTTTAGAGGAAATTAAAGATAAAATTGAATATATAAGAAAATATGATAAAAATAAAAAAATAATTAGTGCCCCAAGAGGCGTGAATAAAAAAGACTTAGTAAGTGCTAAAAATTCAATTTTAGTAGACGACTATAGCGGTAATTTAATATCTTGGTTGCAAGCTGGAGGAATACCTATTAAATTCTCGGCTAAAAAACATCAAGACTTTATAACAATAAATTCATTACAAAATTTAACAGATAAATGTTTTATAAAAAAACTAAAAAAAGATATATAAATGAAAGGAAAAAGATTAATTTACTCACATGGAATAGATAGAACGAGATATAACTGTTATGATGAAGGATGGTATGAAGAATGGAGTGATGTATTAACATTTACAAAAGGACAGTGGGAATATAAATTTAGACTCTTAGAAGAAGAATATATAATATTATCCGGTGAAATAGAAGGAAGAGGTTATAATCCCCCCTGAAGCAACACTTTAGGAAGTAGCAACAGTCTATTTGAATTTATTAAATTATATGGATATAGAAACCGCTATTAATAAAATATTAGAAATATGTGAAGCTAAACAAGTAAATAAAAATAGATATATTATTACTGGTAAAGATAAAAGTACAGATGAAATTTTGAGTAATGTTAGGAGATTAAAAAAATGAAATTAGAAGAATATGTAAGAAAAAATGTAGAACACTATTTTGAATTAGGTGTTTCTCTTGTTGAAGCAATAAATATTTTTGTTTATAAACTTACTTTTAAAAGAGAAGACTTAGAAAAAAGAGATCTAATTATTAGCTTATGCGTAGAAATTTATCAAAAGTATAAAAATAGCTTTCAAAGAAAAGAATGTTCAAATTTTTGTGAAG
>CAZLNV010000029.1:0-10684 GCA_964561095.1 uncultured Muribaculaceae bacterium
GAGCAACTGAATCGTAATCAGTAGGTTAGGGGTTCAATTCCTCCTTTCAGCACCAGTTTGATAGGAAACTCGAACTTTTAAACTTCGAGAGTAATAGATTACTAACTAGAAATAGTTAGTTTTTTGATGTTACGAAAGGAGTGATAAGAGAGTTAACAATAGAAACTAAAGAACTTAAATTAAGTCGTGAATTAAAAAGAAAGGTGGACATGATATGTAGATTTGCCAGTGCAAAAGTGATATTTACAAATGGCAATATCAAAAGTATTAAAGGAACTAATATTGCTTATGTTAGACCACCCATTGCAAGAATCAATAATAATGATTACTTATTATTTGAAAATTATAACAATATTTTTGTAAATGGTTATGATGAGAAAATAGAATTTAAGGATTTAGAAACATATTTAAAAGCAATTAAAGAGTTTTTTAGGCAAATACTTAAGATTGGTAATAAAGAATCAAAACAAGAAGTTGATTGCCAAATAACTGATTATTATGATAACAACGATTTTGAGAAAAGTGATGTTTATGATGTTGCAGTTGATACAGAAAAAGAAGAATAATTATTTGACTATTGTGATATAGATAATGATTTTATAAAAGAAAAAGATTATGATGATTTTGAAATTTAAAGTGTAAACTTATCATTTTGTTAGATGAAATTTGCAAAAATCATTGAAATATGGTACCATTTTAATTGTTAAAGGAGAAAACAAAATGGAAAATAATGAAAAATATTTGAATTCGGAGCCAATAAGAAAGGAAGAAAAATATTTGAATCCGGAGCCAATAAGAAAGGAAGAAAAATATTTGAATCCGGAGCCAATAAGAAAGGAAGAAAAATATTTGAATCCAGAAAGACCTATTGATCCAAGAACAAATTTAGGAAAAGGAATGGGATTTAAATCTGTTGACGGAAAAGAATGGGAAACGTTTGAATCTGCCATGGCATACAATGAAGAGTTGTATAAGATTATGTATCCTAAAATAGAAAAAGCTGATGATTTACAAGGTGGAATGCGTAGATAATTTATTGTCCAATAGAGTAACACACTACGCTATCGGCTAAAGCCAATAGCGGTGTGCTAGGTAAACCTAGAACCAAGCATAATTTTAGCAAGGTAATACCAAGCAAAATTACGCTTTTTATTTGCAAGATAAATCAGTGCAAATAAAAGAAAAAATCTATAGCCACTTTCATTTTTGCTAAAGCAAAAACAAAATGCGCCACGATTTTTTCAATAAGGTGTTCCCATTTTTTAAAAAAATTATATCAACTAGTAAATTATTACTTCCTTATCATCTTACCCTAGAAGTTATTTGACTTCTACCATAAGGGCACCATTAGTTAATTACTTGTACTTTTGTGCAAGTTTTTTAATAGTATGGTATAATTTAATTAACAGATAAATAGTAATTTGTAGGGATGATAGGAGTATTTATGAATAAAAAGTTAGTTAAAGAATTTTTAATAATAACATTTGTTATAATGCTAATATTTTGGGGCGGCTGTGCTTTAATTAGTCAAATATTTAACTTGACAGTAAATAATATATTTTTAGGGATTATGTATATTATCGGGGGATTCTCTCCAACTATTGCCTCTTATATATCACTAAAGAGAAATAACAAAGTCAAGAATTTTAAAGAATGGTTAAAAAAGATATTTGATATAAAACATAATATTTGGACTTATGTTTTAGTAGTTTTATTTGTATTGATTTATTTTGTTTTGGGATGTGCAATAAATGGATTTGAATTTGGTGCTCCTATATTTATGCTTATAGTAATTTTACCAATGATGTTATTTGGTGGTGGAAATGAAGAAGTTGGATGGAGAATGATTTTACAACCTGAATTGGAAAAGAAATTTGGATTTCATATAGCAACAATCTTTACTTCTATTATTTGGTGGTCATGGCATTTACCAATATTTTTTATAAGAGGAACAGGAAATGCAAATATGAACTATTTTCTTTTTGGAATAATGTGTTTAACATTATGCTATGCTTTGGCAACAATAAGAAAGGTATCGAAAGGTGTATTTCCATGTATATTAACTCATTGTTTAATAAATGGGTTATCTGCAATATTTGTATTTAATTATAGCTTTTTAAGTTGTTGTATAACTTTAATTGTAACAATAATAGTATCAATATTAATTTTAAATATAAATAAAAGATATATAAAGTAATTATAAATTACAATTTATCGATTAGAAATGGGTAAAAAATTACTCATTTTTTTGTCAGGAAATCGACCAGGAATGAGCGTCAAAAATAAACCAGGAAATCTTCAGGAAATAATCAGGAATAAATCGGGAAAAAATCAGGAATAGACTTTCGTTCATAGTTGTGATATGATGTTTTTGCCAATGGGGAGAAGTTTCATCATAATGAATAATGGCACCATTTTGTAAGCTGACTTGTACTTTTTGTGCAAGTTTTTTAATTAGTATGGTATAATTTAATTAACAGATAAACAGTAATTTGTTATAATGAGGATTAATTATGAAAAAGAAAATTTTAGTTATTGTATTTTGCACGATTATAGTTTTAGGATTAACAGGATGTAATAATTCAAATAAAACTGATAAAGAAATTAATAATGATGATATTCATAATTTTGAAGCTACTGTATTAGAATGTAATCAAAACAATATGATTGTTAAACCTGATGAAAAAGAAGATGAATATCAATCTAGTGATAAATTTACGATTAAGTATACTAATGGATTTGTATGCAAGGTAGGGGATAAAATATTAATAACCTATAAAGGTTTTATTAACGAAAGCTACCCAGCACAAGTTGGAACTACAAATATTGAAATAGTTAAATAAATTACAATTTATAATTAAAATCGATAAAAAATATTTGTTAAAGCAAAGGGAGTAACATGAAGGCTTTTATAAAGATCTTATTGTTGTTAAAGTCTACTATGACAAGGCCAGTTTCATATGGGTGGTTTCATTTTTTGTGTGTTGCTATTACATTAACCATTATTTTGCTTTTATATTTTAGCGAAAAGAAGAATGGTTACAATAAAAATAAGTTGAAAAAAATATTGTTAATTTATGGAGTTATAGCTCTTTTATTAGAAATATTAAAACAGATAATATGGTCTTTTAATTATAATGGTGTGAATTTCTATTGGGATTATCAATGGTATGCAGCTCCATTTCAATTATGTACAATGCCAGCATATTGTTCTATAATAGCAGCGTTTTTAAAAGATGGAAAGATAAAAAAATCATTACTATCTTTTATGGCATTTTTCACTATTTTGGGAAGCATTTCCACAATGATATATCCCGAAAGTTGTTTCACAGAAAGTATTTTGATAAATATTCATACGATGTTTTTACATTGTGGAAGCTTTGTAGTATCCATTTATTTATTTATAAGTAAAGAAGTAAAAATAAATAAAAAGAGTTTTGTAAGTGGATATAAAGTATTTTTAATATGCACTTTGCTTGCAAATATATTAAATATCACTTTTTATCAAACAAAAATAATTGGAAGTGAAACATTTAACATGTTTTTTATTAGTCCCTATTTTATTTCAACTTTACCTGTATTTAATGTTGTTCAGCAAAGTGTGCCATACCCAATTTATTTATTATTCTACGTATTTATCTTTTTTGTAGGGGGATTAATAATCTTTTGGATTTCAAAATTATTTTATTTAGTTAACAATAAATTATCTAAGTAAACTTTAAAAAAGTTTGCATGATGAGGTATCATTTGTAATAACTTGTACTTAACTGTATATTTTTTATGTTATACTTATTTTAGAAAATTATGTAATTATAAATAATTTATAGAGGTAATATGAATAAAAATAATATAACAATTAAGCTTGAAAGAGACAAGTGGACTCAAAAAGATATTATAGAGTTTCAAAAATATTTAAAAAGTTTAGAGAATCCTTTAAAAAAAGAATGGACAGCAAATTTACTTAGAACCGAATTACCGGTTTTGTGCATAACAACTCCTATTATAAAGGATATAACTAATGCAATTAGCCGGGGAAACTATATATCTTTTCTTGATTTAATGATTTGGGAGTATTATGAAAATACGGCGATTAATGGCTTCTTAATTACTAAGATTAAAGATTTTAGCGTCATGAAAAAATATTTAGATATTTATAGTTCAAAAGCTGATAACTGGGCTACTTGTGATTTGTTAACATTTAATATAAAGGGGAATGAAGATAAGTTTTATAATCTGACATTAGAATATATAAAAAGTGATTTACCATTTAGAAGAAGAATTGGGATGTCAATATTATTTAACTTTGTAGATGATAATTCATATATTGATAAAATATTTGGTTTATTAGATAAATTTGAAAATGAAGAGCACTATTATGTTAATATGATGAATGCGTGGTTACTTTGTGAATGCTTTATTAAAGAAAGAGATAAAACATTAAAATACTTGAAAAATCATAAATTAAATAAATTTACTATTAATAAATGTATACAAAAATGTAGGGAAAGCAGAAGAGTAAGTATTGAAGACAAGAATATGCTTTTAAAATTTAAAGTTAATTGATATAATAAAAACATAATTTTTAGGTGGTAATATGGATCAAGAAAAATTTGGAAGATTTGTAAAAAAAATTAGGAAACAAAATCATTTAACTCAAAAAGATTTAGCTGATAAATATAATGTAACTTATCAAGCTGTCAGCAAATGGGAAAATGGAAAAAATTTACCCGATATATTACTTATTAAAAAAATGAGTGAAGATTTTAATGTTGATATAAGAGAATTATTAAATGGTGAAGTTACAAAGAAAAAAAAGACACTATTGATATTAATAATACTTAGTATATTTGCTTTAATAAGTATACTAATGATATTTATTTTTAAAAATAAAAGTGATTATGAATTTAAAACTTTATCAAGTGAGTGTAGTCACTTTACTATAACAGGAAGTGTAGCTTACAATGATAATAAATCCTCTATATATATATCATCTGTTAAGTATTGTGGTGGTGATGATGAGAACAAATACAACAATATTGAATGCAAATTATATGAAAAAAGTGGGAATATAGAAAAAGTAATTGATACAAAGACATATAACTCAGAGGGTCTATTAAAATTAGAAGATTTTTTGCAAGAATTAACATTTACTATAGATAATTATTCAAGGGTGTGTAAACAATTTAAGGAGAATAATTTGTTTTTGGAAATAAATGCAAGTAAAGGCAAAGAAGAAATTATTACATATAAAATTCCATTATCAATTAACGATAATTGTTTAAGGTAACTCAACTAAAAGTTGAGTTTTTTCAACCCACAATTTATTTACTATTACATTTTACATTATAAAATAAAGTGTGAAAGGAGTAAAATTATGAAAAAAATTTTATTAATATTAATGCTTACTATTTGCATGTGTGGTTGTGCAAAAAAAATGCCTTTACCTGAAGTAACTGGAGGAGAAAGGGGAATGCTTGGAATAGATAACAACATTAACGAATCATCAATAGACAAATATTTAACTAGAAGTGATAGTGTTTATATGGATGTTAGGATGTTAAAAGACGAAGCTAACTATGAAAATATTGGAGGGGATTCATATTTATCCGGATTTGTAAAAGGCTTTGAAGTTTTACCATATCCGTTTTTAGCACCTTTAGAAGGATTACCAGAAGCAGTTGGAACAGGTTACACCGGTAAATCATTATTTAGTAAAAATGATAATGATGAATATATTGCAAACTACAAAGAATCTCTTGAAATGTTAGAATACTTTTTCCCAAAAGACAAATATATTTTCTTAATGTGCGGTGGTGGTGGATATGCTGGAATGACAAAAAGTTTATTAGTATCACTTGGTTGGGATGAAAATAAAATTTATAATGTTGGAGGTTATTGGTATTATGAAGGTAATAATAATATACAAATAAAAAAAGAAATAGATGATAAAGTTTCATATGATTTTTGGAAAGTAACTTATCATAATATAGACTTTAATGCTTTAAGCGAGTTATAAAATGAAAAACAAAATATTAATAATGTTTATAATAATGATAGCGTTAATAACTGGCATTTTAATAGTACTACCAATTAATAGAAAAGATAAATTTTATCTTAGCAAGGAATCATATGGAAAAGGTGAATTTACATCAGTAAATAATGAAGAAATAGAAAATATCTTAAATAATGATGGGTCCATTGTTATTTATACATATAATAATTATTGCAGTTTACCTGTATCATGTGAAGAAGTATTTAAAAGTTATGAAAAAAAGTATAACATATCTTTTTATTCAATTTCTTTTGAAAACTTTAAAAATACTTCATTATATAAAACAGTTAAATATGCTCCATCCGTAATTATAGTTAAAGATGGTAATATCGTTGATTACTTAGATGCATCTAATGATGAAGATCTACAAAAATATCAAAATAAATTAAAATTTGAAAGATGGATTAATAATCATATTTATACTAAATAATAATCAGTTAGTGTCTGCTAATTTTTTATAAAAAAATTATTGGTAAATAAATTGACAATATATTATAAAAATGGTATTATTTTAATCGAAACAAAGAAGGCTATAATAGAGACTTAATATTATAATGAAATTTATAGTGAGCAGATGATAGTGGAAACTCTGTATAAGTAATGTAATATGAATATCACTCTATTGTCATAATTTCGAAATATTTAGTAAGAATTATCGTATTCTCTTATGTTACAAGAGACACAATTATTAGATTGTTGTAAATGGTGGTGAAAAGTCAGGCTTTTTCTATTTATAATAGAAAGGGCTTTTTTTGTTTAAATGAAAGGGTTATTTATATGGCAAATTTAAAAAATTATGATTTTGTAAAAAATGAGGAAGAAGTATTAAAATATTGGGAAGATAATCAATGTTTTAAAAAATTACTTGAAAAAAATAAGGATGGTAAAAAATATCGTTTTTTAGATGGACCAATAACTGCAAATAATAAGATGGGAGTTCATCATGCTTTTGGAAGAAGTTTAAAAGATTGCTTTTTAAGATATAAGGCAATGAATGGATATACTTCTCATTACAGAAATGGATTTGATGGACAAGGACTTTGGGTAGAAGTAGAAGTTGAAAAAGATTTAGGGTTCAAGACTAAAAAAGATATTGAGGATTTTGGACTTGATAATTTTACAACTGCTTGTGTAGAAAGAGTTAAGAAGTTTTCTGGTATTATTACAGAGCAATCAAAAAGATTAGGTCAGTGGATGGATTGGGATAATTCATACTATACTTTATCAGACACTAATATAACTAGTATTTGGTATTTTTTGAAAAAATGTAATGAATTAGGAATGATTAAAGAAACTTATAAACCAATGCCATGGTGTATTAGATGTGGTACATCATTATCAGAACATGAAATGACAGGAAGTTATCATGATGTTACATGCAAAGCAGTATTTTTTAAATTGCCAATTAAAGGTAAAGATTATAAAGCATTGGTATGGACTACAACTCCTTGGACATTATGTGCTAATGTAGCACTTGCTGTTAATCCAAAATTTGATTATGTCATTGTTGAATTTAATGATACCAAGGAGAAATTATTATTATGTAAAGACATATATGAGAAAAAATTTAGTCAGAAGGGTAAAGTAATTAGTACTATAAAAGGCTCAGATCTTGAAGGCTTAGAGTTTGAGACTTGCTTTCCAGAATTAAAAGCACAAGAAGGCGTTAAACATAATATTGTTTTATGGGATATGGTTGATTCAGTTGAAGGAAGTGGAATTGTACATATAGCGCCAGGATGTGGTGCTGAAGATTTTGAACTTGGTTTATCTTTAGGCCTAGACAATGTTATACCAATTGATGAATCTGGAATTATGTATAATGATTTTGGATTTCTATCAGGTAAAAAGGCTAGTGAAGTTGAAGAACTTGTATTTGAAGAATTAAAGCGTCAAGATAAGTTATTTTTTACACATGAATATAAACACTCTTATCCATATTGCTGGAGATGTAAACAAGATATTATGTTTAGATTAGTAAAAGAATGGGCAATAGATGTTGATGTAATTAGAGATAAATTGATAAAGAATGCATCAACCGTTAAGTATAACCCCGCTTATCAAGAAAAAAGAATGTTAGATTGGCTAACTAATATGGGAAATTGGAATATTTCTAGAAGAAGATTCTATGGGTTACCATTACCTTTTTATAAATGTGAAAAATGTGGTCATTTGACTGTTGTTGGTTCAAAAGAAGAATTAAAAGCGTTAGCGGTTAATAAAGAAAAAGTTGATAATTTGAAAGAATTACATAGACCATATATTGATGAAGTTAAAATTATATGTCCAGAATGCGGGGAAGAAGTATCTAGAATTCCTCAAGTTGGTGATGTATGGTTGGATGCCGGAATTGTACCTTTTTCTACTTTAAAGTATTTTGAAGATAAAGAATATTGGCGTGAATATTTTCCTGCAGAATTAGTTGTTGAAGCGACAGAACAAATTAGATTATGGTTTTATTCAATGCTATTTATGTCTACTGTTTTGGAAGGATGCGCTCCATATGAAGGAGTTGGTACTTATGGAATGGTTGTTAAAGAAGACGGAACTAAGTTTAGTAAGTCAAACAAAAATGATTTGTCTTTCGACGATGTAGTAGTAACTAGCGGAGCAGATATTATTAGATATAATTATTTAGGAGCAAACAGGATAAACGATATTAGATTTGGTTCTAAAATGTTAGAAGATGCTAAAAGAAAATTAATGAGTTTTTATAATATTGTATCTTTCTTTGATTTATATTATGAGATAGATAAACCAGATCTTACTAAGAATTATGAAACTGTAGGAATTTCAGATAAATGGCTTGAAAGTAGAATAAATAAATTTGTAAATGAAGCTAAAAAATGTTATGAAAATTATGAGACATTTACAACTATAAAATTATTTGAAGAATGCAGTGATGAAATATCCAATTGGTATATAAAAATCAATAGAAAAAAATTCTGGAAATCTGATATGAATGATGAAAAGTATTCAGCATATCAATCATTATATAGAGCAATTAAATGTATAATTCAAGTTATGGCACCAATTATCCCATTTATGAGCGATTATATTTGGAAGAATTTAGTGTTAAATGTTGAACCAAATGAAGTTATTTCAGTACATTTATCTAATTTTCCTGGTGAAAAAGAATATGATGAAGAATTATTAAAAGAAACTGCTGAAGTAAGGGAAATAGTCACAACTGCACTTAGAATTAAAAACGAAAATGATTTAAAATTAACTCAACCTTTAAGATGTTTATATTTATGTGGCTATGAGCATTTGTCAGTATCTGAATATGAAGAAATCTTGTCTAATGAATTAAATGTAAAAGATATTAAATATTTGGAAAATAAAGAATTATTATGTACTCCATATTTATCTCTTGATTTTAAAACAGCTGGAATGGCTTATAAAGAAAAAGTTAATGATGTTAAAAATTTACTTTTGAATTTAAATAAAGAAGACATGAAAAATATTTATGATAAATATAGTTCTAATGAAGTAATTATATTAAATAATATAGAAGTTTTAAAAGACACATTAAAAGTAGAATATAAGTATAATGAAGGAATAAAAGTCATTGAGGAAAATGATAAATTAGTTGCATTAGATGTAACAATTGATGAAAAATTATATGAAGAATTTCTTTATAGAAAGTTATTAAGACATTGCCAAGTTGCCCGTAAAGAAGCAGGATATGATGTGGTAGATAGAATAGAAATATCATTAATAACTGATTCGAATGAGATACTTAATATGATTAATAATTATAAGGAAAGTATCGCAAGGGAAACATTATCTAAACTATCAATAGGAGAAATGAATAATAAAGATTTTTCTAAAGAAGTGGAATTATTAGATGATGTAAAAGTTGTAATTGAATTGAAGAAGTGATTTGTCACTTCTTTTACTTTTAATTGATATAATTAATTGACCAAACATAAACAACATTGTAAAATTGATTATATAGAATATTAAGATATTTTAAAAGGAAGGAATTTATGAAAAAAGGTTTTACATTAACAGAAATATTAGCTGTAATAGTTTTACTCGGAATAGTTATAACTCTTGCAGTTCCGGCTGTTAATAAAATTACAAGTCAGGCTAAAGCAAACGAATTAAAAGATAAAATAAATTTAATAGAAACATCTGCCGTCTTTTATGCACAAAAAGAGGTAAATACATATCCAACTGATGTAACAATTGACACATTGATAGCAAATGACTATTTAAAGGCTGATGTAGCTAACGGAGTAGGAAATTGCAGTAATTCAAATGGGTGTATGATAAACCCATTAAACAATTCGGTCTTAAATAACGAAGTCACTTTATCTAAAGATTTAAATGGAAAGATAACCGCAACATATAATGAAAATTAGTTAATATACTTGATATTTATTACAAATTATGATATATTACTAATGCTTTATGGCGGTATTGGTGAAGTGGTAACACGGTAGATTGTGGCTCTATTATGCATGGGTTCAATTCCCATATACCGCCCCATTAAGAATAATACTGCTCTCAAACTCATTAAAATAAAGGGTTTGAGAGCTTTTTAATGCTTTTAAAACTTAAAAAATGGTCAAAATTAGTAACTAAAACTACTCATTTTAAAAATATATAATTACGCGGTATAAT
>CAZLNV010000030.1:0-10550 GCA_964561095.1 uncultured Muribaculaceae bacterium
TTTAATATTTTTCTTAATTTACCATTGCTTTCTAATTTTTCACTATCAATCCATACTCCAGCTCCTAATAAAAATTTAAAATTAGCTTTTGATTTAGAACATTGATGATCAAATCTTTGTAATAATTGTCCTTTAACAAGATCCATTATATCTGTTAATTCAGCATAGAAGCCTTTCATATCAGCCTTAGTTCTCTCTCCAAGAGCAATACCATATTTAATACCAAGTCTAGGTAAATTTATTGAAGTAAAGCTTAAGTTTCCACGTCCTGGAGTAACAGCTGGACCACATACATTAGCAATAACTCTTGTTCTGCATCCCATGTATCCTACTTCTGTATTATAATCTCCTGGAACTAAGAATGGTTTATTGAAACTAGAATCTAAAAATGAGAAGTTTGGAAATAATCTCTTAGCTGATACTTTGCAAGCAAGTCTAAATAAATCATAATTAGGATCTTCTTTAAAATAATTAACTCCCTCTTTAACTTTAAATATTGAAATTGGGAATATTGGAGTTTCTCCATGTCCAAGACCAGCATCAGTAGCAAGTAAGAAGTTCTTCATAACAAGTCTTCCTTCTGGGCTTGTATCAGTTCCAAAGTTTAATGAACTAAATGGAACTTGAGCTCCAGCTCTACTATGCATTGTATTTAAATTATGAATAAATGCTTCCATAGCTTGATATGTAATTCTATCAGTTTTTCCTAATGCTTTCTCATACCCTTTTTCGAATATTTCTTTTAATCTATCATTATTTTTATAAATAAATTCAAATATATTAATGTCTAATTGAATACTATTTAGTTTACTTATTGCGTCTTCAATTTTAGAAAAATTTACTAAAGTTAAAAAACCTTCTAAATCTAAATAGTCATAAATCATTTGCTTAAATTGTTTTTTGAATGTATTAAGCACACCAGGAGCCATATAATAGTCAAATGCTGGTATACTTTGTCCACCATGTTGATCATTTTGATTAGCTTGAATAGCTATAGCAGCCAAAGCTGTATAACTCATTATATCTTTAGGAGTTCTTAAAAAACCATGACCAGTTGAAAAGCCCTTGGAATATAATTTATTCAAATCAATTTGCGTACAAGTAGTTGTACCCATAGTAAGAAAATCCATATCGTGTATGTGAATAGCGCCTTCTTCATGTGCTTTTGCATATTTGTTATCTAATAAGTATGCTAAGGCAAATTCCTTCGATACAGTAGATCCAAAATGTAACATAGTCCCCATTGGCCCATCACCATCAATATTTGCATTTTCTCTTTTAGCATTTTCTTCTTTAGCGCTCTTAAGGCCTAGAGACTCAATTGCTTTAACAAATTTGTGCTGCTGCTTAACCACAAAAGCTTCACGTGAGGCAGCTCTTCTTTCTCTATATCCAGAAAAAGATTTGTAAACATCATCAAACTTTAATCTTTGTAATTCTTTTTCAATAACATCTTGAATATCTTCAACTCCGATAGTCTTTCTACCATCAAAATTCTTCTCTATATTCTTGATTACACTTTCCAAGACTTTGTTAACATTTTTTTCATCATATTCTTCATAAACGCTATCAAAGCCTTTTTTTATAGCAAGTGCTACCTTTGTTTCATTAAATTCAACCCTTTGCCCGCTTCTCTTAACAACAACAAGTTCCTCTAAAAACTTATTCTCCATATTACTTTCACCTCTATTATAAATCATACAAGTGTTTTATATTAATGTCAATGTTTTTTTTATAACTTTTTTAAACTTTACATATATTTAATTTTTTAAAAATATTAAAAAAGTTATAAAAAAAACATATGCTTATTTTGTACATTTTTTAATGATATATGATTTTTAAACATTCATATTTATATGACAATTAAATATTATTAATTAGGTGATTATTGTGTTTAAAAAAATTATTAAATTTTTAAAAGAATGTATGTTTTTTACTACTAGTTACTCTATTAATGTTTTTCCCGAACCTTTAGATAAAGATACAGAGGAATTGTATATTAAAAATATGATTTCAGGAGATAAGGATGCTAGGGCAAAACTTATAGAGCACAATTTAAGGTTAGTGGCACACATAGTTAAAAAATATGATAATTTTAAAGAAGATGCGGATGACTTAATTAGTATTGGTACCATTGGATTAATAAAAGGAATTGATTCATACAGTCCTAATAAAAATGTGAAACTTACTACTTATGTTGCCAAATGCAGTGAAAATGAAATTTTAATGTATTTTAGAAGTAATAAAAAAAATATGAATAATGTTAGTTTAAATGATACCATTGGATTAGATAAAGACGGAAATGAAATAACCTTCGAAGATGTAGTAAAAGAACCTACAGAAGATATAATGGAAAATGTTTATTTGAAAGATAATATCAATTTGTTAAAAAAGTTTATAAATGTACTGAATGAAAGAGAAAAAAGAATTATTGTTATGAGATATGGCCTATTAGATACTAATGAATTGACGCAAAAACAAATAGCTAAAAAGCTACATATTAGTAGAAGTTATGTATCAAGAATAGAAAAAAGAGCATTAATTAAAATGCTCAGGGAATTTATTAAAAATAATTCAATTTAATAAGTTCTTTTTCTTTGCTTTGTTGTAATATCTATTTTTTTATAAATTCTAGCTAAATTTATATTATTTTCGCTTGCACTTTCTAATTTGCTTTTATTAATAACCAGTTCATTAGCACTACCTGCAACTATTCCATAAATATCGTTGGCCATTACTTCAACATTTATTTTGCAATCACTAATGACTATCTTTTTATCTGATATACCAGCAACTCCACCTACTGTTTTATTTCCAAGTAAAGTTCCAAAAATTTCGGTGTTATTAAGAGTTCCATTAAAGACCCCTCCCAAAGTGCCGACATTATTTTTTCCACATACCCACGAATTGTCTACTATTAGGTTCTTAATTAAAATTATAGATCCATCCAATGTATTAAACATTCCAACATTGTTTTCTAAAGGAAGGTGAATTCTCATGTTGCTTATTCTATTATTTCCCCCATCAAATATTAAATTGGTATTTCTCAAATTGATTGGTTTAAAATTATTTTGTGAATTTTGCACACAATTAGAAACGTTTTTGTAAGATGAGAAATCATCAAAATCCAAATCGTAATTCAAAGTGGCAATACATTCCGTATCTTTTAATTTTCTCAATTTATCAAAATCTTCTATTGTATTAATTGCTATCTTTATCATTTTCTTTTACCTCACACTTTAAGCATTTAATCCCATTTTTCGTTTCCAATAACGGATAATGACATTTTGGGCATAACTCACCACTTGGTTTATCCCAAAATGCTACTTTACATTTTGGATAGTTTGAACATCCATAAAATATTTTACCTTTTCTCGTTTTCTTTTCAATTATTTTTCCATTGCACTCTGGGCAATTGCAAACTTCAACTATCTTTTTTTCTTCTTTTTTTATGTATTTGCATTCTGGATATCCACTGCAAGCCACAAATTCTCCATATTTGCCTTTTCTAATAACTAATTCTTTGCCGCATTCAGGACATATTTCTCCAGCTAGTTTTGGTTCTTCTTTTTCCATGCCTTTGTAAGCATCATTGACTAAAGGTTCAAAATCGTTGTAAAAACGTTCTAGTAATTTATACCAAACTTCTTTTCCGTCAGCAACTTTATCTAAATCTGATTCCATATTAGCTGTATATTCAACATTTATTATACTGTTAAAAAATTCTTGCAATTTATCGGTAATAACAACACCTGTATCCGTTGGAAAAAACTTTTTATCTATTATATCTATATAAGTTCTTTCTTTTAATATATCAATTATTTTAGCATATGTGCTAGGTCTTCCTATTCCCAAATGTTCTAACTCTTTTATCAAACTTGCCTCGGTAAATCTTGAAGGCGGTTCTGTAAAATGCTGAGATTTTTCAATAGAAGAAGATACTAATACTTTAGATTTATATGAATTAAAATCTGGTAATATTACATCGTCTTTATCTTCAAATTCATTATAAATTTTTAAGTAACCATCAAAATTTAAAACTGAACCAGTAGCTTTAAATTTATAATTATTATTGTCCAATATAACAGTGGTTCCTAATGTTTTAGCATCAGCCATTAAAGAACATAGTGCCCTTATATATATTAAATTGTATAATCTATATTCATCTATAGAAAGATATTTTTTAATAGATGATGGCGTTCTATTTATGCTTGTTGGCCTAACAGCCTCATGAGCATCTTGAACATTAGAGTTCTTTTTAGCTTTTTTAGGATATCCAACATATTCTTTTCCATAATTTCTAATAATATATTGATAAGTCTCTTTTACAAAGTCATCAGAAAATCTAACCGAGTCAGTTCTCATATATGAAATTAAACCTACAGTTTCATTTTCAAGGTCTATTCCCTCATATAACTTTTGAGCTATTTTCATTGTCTTTGAAGCACTAAATCCAAGTCTATTAGACGCCATTTGTGTTAAAGTACTTGTAGTAAAAGGATATTTACTCTTTTTAGATTTTTCTTTTACGCCAACGCTCTCTATTTCAAATGCATTCGAAAGCTTAGAAATTATATCATTAGCCTCTGACTCACCACAAATTTCTATTTCATCTTTTTTATATTTGAATAACTTTGCACTAAAATCCTTAAATATTGCTTCAATATTCCAATATTCAGTAGACTTAAAAGCTTCAATTTCTCTTTCCCTATCAACTATAAGTTTTAATGCCACACTTTGAACTCTACCAGCAGATTTTCCACTTGTTTTTTGTTGCATTAATTTACTTAATCTAAAACCTATTATTCTATCTAATATTCTTCTTGTTTCCTGTGAATGTACTAAATCATCATCTATCTTTCTTGGATGTTTAAATGCTTCTTTAATAGCTGACTCCGTAATTTCATTAAAAACTACTCTTCCATATTCACTATCTTTCAATTTCAAAGCATCTTTTAAATGCCAACTTATTGCTTCTCCTTCTCTATCTGGGTCGGTCGCAAGTATTACATTATCACATTCTTTTGAAGCTTTTTTTAAATCGCTTACTAGATTCTTCTTACCTTTAATAATTATATAATTTGGATTAAATCTATTATCTATATCCACACCAAAACCGTATTTTCCAGTTGTTGATAAATCTCTAATATGTCCTTTGCTAGATAATACCTTATAGTCATGCCCTAAATATTTTTCTATAGTTTTACTTTTACTTGGAGACTCAACTATTACTAAATTCTTCATAAATCCTCTTTCTTTTTAATTATTATATTATTTTTTTTAATTGTCAAGTTTTAATACTAATATATACATTTTACTTTAACTTTGTATTTATAAAATTTATTATATTTTATTTATATAATAAAAGCAAGTTGCCTTGCCTTATCTATTTAGATTCAACTATTAACTTTATTGCAGTTCTTTCTTCTCCGTTTATTATTGTATCACTAAATGCTGGAGTACATATTAAATTTATTCCTAGAGGCGCAACATAACCTCTAGCTATTGCAATTGCTTTTATTGCTTGATTTATTGCTCCAGCCCCAATTGCTTGAACTTCTGTGGAATTTTCTCCTTCTCTAAATACATTGGCAATTGAACCTGCAACTTTTTGAGATATGCTTTTACTAGATACTTTTATTATTTCCATTTTTTCACCCATTAAATATATATGAACAATTAAAATAAAAATCACTATTTTTTAGTGACTTTATTTTTTGCTTTTTTATTTTTCTTTTTAGGTACATCTATGTTTTTTACTATTTTATCAAATTCATCTACATTTTCATTAAATTTATTTATCTTTTTATCACCTTTAAGTTCTTCAAATTGACCATTAATAAATTTTTCAAAAGATTCTGGTTTTATATATATTAATATAATTATTTCTGTAAAAGACAATAGACCATAACTTAAATAATAGTAACCAATCATCAATGTTTGAACTTCACTTATTTCTCTATAAAAATTTTGTATTGTTAATACTGACAGAAATAGAATTAATATTAATCCTATTGATCTCATTAGCCACATGGGATTATTTTCACTTTTTAAAATACTTATATGGTATATTCTGTTAATTGCATTTAACAAAGTAAACATTAAAAAGCCAGTGCCTAAAGCATATGATAAAGTTGCATATTCAAACACAAATAAATATGCAGCTGTAAATATACATATTGAAGAAAATATTAACATTTCATAGCTCTTTTTATTTATTCTTAAATAGAAATAACCGCCAAAGCTAAAAAATGCAAGTATAAAGAATAATATAGCTGCATACATTCCTGGTTTATCAAATCCTATTGACGGCATTATCATTGTAATTAAACCAAGTATGAACATAACAAAATATGTTATAAGGTTTACTAATAAATTGTTGTTTTTCTTAAGAAATAATTTTTTCATATATGCTCCTTACTCTTTAAATATATTTTACCTGTTTTATTATTGATTGTCAAATCAAAAAGAAAAAGATATTACTCCTTTTCTTCTAAATTCAGCTCTATTTTTTCAATCTTGTAATTCTCTTTTATTTCATTAAAAATTATTTCTTCTATAAACAATGTTGCTTTAAAATCTTTAATTGATGATTCAATCGCGCTATTCAGTTTACTTTCGAGAGAAATATCCAAAAGTTTAACAGAGGTTTTTAATGATACTGCTTTATTAGTTTTTTCTCCCCTAACTTCTCCAATAATATTGCACATCATATTTCCATATTTTAACTCTTCATCGAAATTTAAGTCTAACTTTTTTATCTCAGTCAAATGAATAGAGACATTGTCTTTGAATAACTCTTGATATATTTCTTCTGTTATGAATGGAAAAAATATACTAAAGTCTTGTAACAATTTATAAAGTAAAGTATAAACTGTCTTTTGTCCTGAATATCTAGGAGTATCCCCAAATTCTTCTGGACGATATAGTCTATGTTTAACAATTTCTATATAATTATCGCAGAAGTTCCAAAAGAACTTTTCAAGAACATTTAAAGCCAGTCCTACTTCATATTCATCTAGATATTTTATAAAACTATTTTCCATTTCATTATATCTAGCAATAATCCATTTATCAAAGTATTCATAATCATTAAATTCCTTGTCTTTATAATCACTTAAATGCATTTCAATAAATTTGGAAACATTCCATATTTTATTTATTAACTTTTTCCCTCTTAGCAAAGTTTCATTGCTAAAAGTAATATCTGTTCCAAGTCTTCCAGAACTGCTCCAATATCTTAATGCATCCGCACTATTCTCGTTAATTAATGAAAGCGGATCTTCTTTAGAATTTCCTTTACTTTTGCTTATTTTTTCTCCTTTTGACGCCATTACAAACCCGGTAATCATAACGCTTTCCCAAGGTTTACTTTCAAAATGATAAAAACTTTTTACTATTGTGTAGAAATCCCATGTTCTAATAATTTCTGAAGCATTTGTTCTTAAACTCATTGGTTTTAAAATATCTTCATAATTTTCTTTTTCTCCATATTTCATATTTATAAGTGGGGTGCTTGATGATGTAGCCCAGGTATCCATAACATCTGTTTCTGGAATATATTCGGTGCATCCGCAGCTACAAATATCTTTTAGTTTATCAATTAGTGGATTTATTGGTAAGTCTTCCAAGTGTGCAAATATCGGTTTACCACACTTTTTACAATACCATACTGGAAACGGAACTCCAAAATATCTTTGACGAGATATGCACCAATCCCACGCAACGTTATTAACCCATTCATCGTATCTTGTATGCATATATTTTGGATACCATTTTATATTATTACCAATTTCTAAAAAATCTTCTTTGTGATTCATAATATCTATAAACCATTGCTTCATTATAGAGTATTCAACTTCTTTTCCGCATCTTTCATGAGTTTGTACTTCATGATCCAACTCTTCTACTTTAACTAGATTTCCACTTAATTCTATATCTTCAATTATTTTTTTTCTTGCTTCTTTTATTTTAAGTCCGCCATAATTAGGAATAGATTCTATAATTTTACCATTTTCTGTTAATATATGTTTTAATGGTAAGTTATACTTTTTCCACCATTCAATATCTGTTTGATCACCAAAAGTACAACACATTACTATTCCAGTCCCTTTGTCTAATGAAACCTTTTCATCAGCCATGATAGGTACTTCAATATTCACTACAGGAATTAACGCTGTTTTACCTATTAAATGCTTATTTTTTTCGTCTAGTGGATTTATAAACACGCAAACAATTGCGGGTAATAATTCTGGTCTAGTTGTAGCAATAGTAAATACTTCACCATCTTCTTTGGTTTTAAAATTAATATAATTAAATGTTGTTTTTATAGTCTTTGTTTCTAATTCTGCTTGAGCAATAGAAGTCATACACTCATTACACCATAACGCAGGGCTTTCTTTGTGATAGCAGTGTCCCTTATTAACTAAATCTAAAAATGAAGTTTGGCTTATTTTTATAGTAGACGGACTTACTGTTTTATATGCACTTTTTAAATCAGCACTTACACCAAGTCTTGAAAATAAATTTTTAAATTCTTCTTCATATTTGTCAGTAGTTTCATAACACAATTTAGAAAATTCTTCCCTACCAATTTCATGTGCCCTTTTTTCTTGTTCTTTTTCAACTAATCTTTCACTTGGAAGCCCGTTATCATCAAAACCAAAAGGATAGAATACATTATATCCTCTTAATCTTTTATATCTTGCGATTATTTCAGCTTGAGAATAAGAAAATATATGACCTATATGAATTTTACCGCTGACAGTTGGTGGTGGTGTATCAATAGAAAACACTTTTCTATTATCTCTTTTAAATTCATAAATTTTATTATCTTGCCAATAATTTAACCATTTTTCTTCTTTTTCTTTAAAATCGTATTTTTTATCTAGCATGTTATTTACACCTCTTTTCAATAAATTTATTTATCTTGTCAATATACTCTTTCAATATATCTTTATTATTTAAATTGTCATATAAATCATTTACATAATTTTTTTCTTTTAAATATTCAAAACTATATTTAAAATTTATATCATATATCAAAGATAATATTTCAACTATTCTATCATTATTACTAATAATATCACCATAATCAATTTGTTCACCATTAAAGTATTTATTTTTAACTTTTTCATTTATATCACTATCGTCACTATCAAGTTTTAAAATTCTATTGGTTGAAAATGAATATATTATATCTAATTTATCAGCATCTCTTATCAATTTTGAAAATAATATTTCTTTTTCATCAATTAAATCATCTTCTATTTTAAATTTATTGTGATTCATAATGGCAGTTTTAATAACATTATAGTCTTGTTTTTTAACATTAAAATTTTTTATTAAATTTTCGTCAAATAATAATTCGACTCCTCGCAGTCCATGATCAAAAGATATTTTATCATAAAATGTTTTATAACTTGTCCATTGTTCAAACCTTGCAATATCATGCGTAAGGCCAATAAATTCTGCAATTAATTTATCATTTTCACTTAAATTTAACTTTTCTGCAAGTATTTTTGATATTTCCATTACTCTTAAAGAATGCTCATACTTGTATTTAACCATACCAATGCTTTGATCATATTTAAATGCATATTCTTTAAATATTTCTTCGTTATCCATTTTTCCTCCAAAAAAAGAAACACCCTCCAAAGGACGAATGTTTCCGTGTTACCACCTTAATTTAGTAGTTATTACTACCCTCTATATTTAACGCATATTAACGTAATATCCTATTAACTTAGATATTAAACTTGGAAGCTACCTTCAAACATACTATTTATTAGTTTGCACCTAACACTAACTCTCTTTAAAATAATAATGTTTTACTCCTCTTCGTCTTCGTTTTTATGAATAAATTATATTATATTTTACATTTAAAGTCAATTAGTGATAAAATATTATTATGAAAAATATAATATATAAATTGTTATTAATTTTACTTTTATTAATACCTATTAGTATAAATGCTGAAGAAAAGAAGACTGTTTTGTTTTCCTCTTGCGTTGATGGTGATACAGCAAAAGTGATTCTAAACAAAGAACAAATTACTTTAAGATTTTTGGCAATAGATACGCCTGAAACCAAACATCCCACCAAAGGTGAAGAACCTTTTGGAAAAGAAGCTAGCAATTATACTTGTAATGCTTTAAAAAATGCTTCAACTATTGAAATAGAATATGATAAAAATGCCAATATACTTGATAAATATAATAGACACTTAGTATGGATATTTGTTGATGGTGAACTATTACAAGAAAAATTAATTGAAAAAGGATATGCCAAAACTGCATATTTATATGATGAATATAAGTATACGAATAACTTATTAAAATTAGAAAGTATTGCTAAAAATAGTAATGTTGGTATATGGGGAGATTATGAAACTAATTATCTATATATTTTTATTGCTTTATTTATAATTATTATACTTTGTATATTTAGTAAGACCTTTAGAAATAAAGTTATAAATAGTTTTAAAAAAAATTTAAAAAAGAAAATAAAATAAAAAAAACGATTTATATCGTTTTATATTCATTTTGGTA
>CAZLNV010000031.1:0-10080 GCA_964561095.1 uncultured Muribaculaceae bacterium
CTGCATTCTTTAATTATTACTAAAAAGTTCAATTTAACTTTTCAATTGACCTTTTATTCAAAAACAAGTACTATTTAAAGCAAACTTTTTATTCGCCACATGTTGTACAAACGTTTTTCATCATTTCTTTCATTGAAGAAGTTAGTCTCTCTTTCAAAGAATTAACTTTATCAACAGTCCAGTATTCTTTTGGGGTTCCTTCCGCACTAGATATAGTAGAAGTTTCATTATCATGTGCAAGTATTACTCCTTCTTTAACAATAGTTACATCTGGAACATACACTCTTGGGTTACCTTCATCATCTGATAATAATTTATCTTCTAATAAAGATACAATTTTTTGATAATCTTTTGTATTATTCTTTCTATCGGATAAAATATTTAAATAATATATTTTTTCTACTCCAGCTTCACGAGCGGCGCTTTCTAAATATGGTACGTATGCTTGACACCAAGGGCATTCTGGAAATCCCATATAAACCACGCCAGTACCTTTTTCTAAAATGTGAATAATTTCTTCTGGTGTCCTATAAACAAACATATTATTATCACTAACGTTAGAATATTCTGCTTTAAATTTTTCAGCATCACTTAATCTATCCTTCTTAAAAAATAAAAAATAAGTACCTACTCCTAATAATATAATGACCCCTATTCCTATTATCAATCCCAATACTTTTTTATTCATGTTCAATCACTCCTCACAAATAATTATACTATATTTATAATTAAAATCAAATATTAGGTAAAAGGAATCACTCTTTAATGATTTAAGGCATAAATTATAAGTGAAAAGAAATGAAGGGGTGGAATAATTATGAATACTAAAACTAACACTGATGATAATTGTTGTAACAACTGTGTAGCAGAAATTTTACAAGTAATTAATATTCTTCAAGATAATGCATGTCCAGAAAATTGTTTAAATTCTTGTGATAGACCTGCTTTAGGTGGTGGAACAAATTGTATAATATGCAATACTAGACCTATTATGTTATATACTTGCTGTGGAAATGGCGTTCCTTGGTCAATGCCAATAACTAGAACTACGAGTGGAACAACTAGTAGTGTATTTAGAGTAGAAAAGATAGATGGATGTTGTGCTACATTTAGAGTTCTTGAATCTAATCCAGATGCAGCAAGTTTATATCCTTACGTATCAACTGATTCAATATTCACAATGGATGTAGGTTGTATGTGCTGTATAAGATGTTTAAATGATACTTATGTAGAATGTTTATAAAGAGTTCAATATTGAGCTCTTTTTGTATTATTAAAAAAAATAGTATTTTATTAATTTTTATTGTATAATATTAACAAGGTGATGAAAATGAATTGGCAATATATTATTATACTTGCGGTATTATTGATTATTTCTTTAGTAATCATTAAATTAAGAAGAAAAGATTTTACATTAGAAGTCAATAAATTGATACAATGTCTAGGTGGAAAAGATAATATTTTAGATGTAGAGGTAAATATGTCTAGAATGAAGGTAACACTTAAAGATATGGAAATAATTGATAAAGATGGAATTCAAAAATTAGGGGCTCGTGGTATTGTTGAAGTTGATAATCAATTAAAGATAATATTTGGGGCAAACTCAAAAGAATTGAAAAAATATATTATAGACTTAAAGTGATAATTTTTATCACTTTTTTTCTTATTTCGACAAATTACGACATCTTCATGTGTTAGACTTTATAATAGAGGTGACATAATGAACGTAATACTTAGTGTAATTGTTAATATAATTTTTATTTTATTCCCTAGCCTTTTATATATTATCTATGTAGCTAATAAACAAAATTTAAAACAAGAAGTAAGCACTATTATTTTAGACATATCTATAATTTCTTCACTTTTACTAATTATTTTATATAATGATTACTTTTCAGCACAAAATATTATTATTTTTCCTTTGCTACTATTGTTATTTGCTTTTTTAAATAAAAGAATATTTTGTTCAATCATTATATCAGTCGTTTCTTTTGAGTTTATTAAGTTAATCTATAATTTTAATAATTATGTTATTTTATTATTATTTTTTGGATTTTTTATAATTTATTTTTTAACCAGGAAAAAAGATTATAAATTTATTATATGTTCCACAATATATTCTAATATAAACTTATTTATTGCTTTTTACTTAAAAGGTGAAATTAATTACATTGCTTTTTTTGCAAATATAATTTTATTTTTATTGATACTTATATTATTAAGGTTATGGCTTAAAAAAGCAAAAGAAATAATTGAACTCCAAAATATATTGAAAGAATATAAAAACGAAAAAAAATTAAGAGAATCTTTATTTAAAATAACTCATGAAATAAAGAATCCATTAGCTGTTGTTAAAGGCTATTTGAGTATGATTGACATAGATAATAAAGAAAAAAGTATTAAATATATTAATATTATTAAAAGTGAAGTAGAAAGAACCATTAATTTATTAGTAGACTTTATGCAATTTAGTAAAATAGAAATAGCTACTACTACAATTGATTTTAATATTTTATTGGATGAAATCAAAACTATAGTTACTCCATTATTTATTTCAAATAATATTTTATATGAGTTTAAAAGTGAAGATAATATTATGATTAATGCGGATTATAACAGATTAAAGCAAGTTATTATAAATGTTATTAAAAATTCAATTGAAGCAAGTAATAAAAAAAGTAAAGTTTATATAACTTGTTTTGTAGATAATAATAATTTGAATATTATTGTTAAAGATAAAGGAACTGGTATGAGTGAAGAAACTTTAGCTAATTTATTTACTCCTTTTTATACAACAAAAGAAAACGGTACAGGGTTGGGTATCTGTTTATCAAAAGAAATAATTGAGGCTCACAAAGGTAAGATAATTTATAATTCATGCAAAAATAAAGGCACTACTGCCGAAATAGTGCTTCCAATAAATTAGTAATAATAAGGATAATTTACTCCATATCCGCCATAATAATTTGCTCCGTATCCATATCCGCCATAATTATTGTTTGCGGGATATACAGGTCTAGGTTTATATGGATTAAATGCTGCATATGTTACTCCACCAGTTAATGCCCCAAGCAAAAAAGGGGCTGCAAGGCCTCCAACAAATCTGTTGCCTACATTATAATTTCTATACATAAAAATGCTCCTCTCCAAATATTTTATGAGAGAAGTTTTTTATTGTAAAGATTTTAACCTATAAAAATTGATTGAAGGAGGATTAAATAATCTATACGGATATTGATCTGTACCTAAACCACTGGACACATATATCTCAGTATCTTCTCTTTTATAGTGACTTCCAAAAAATTCTTTACTACCTTTTGGAATAATTAGTTGGCCATAATAAGGTAAATTAATCGTACCATTTAAAGAATTACCAGCCAATATTAAATTTGCTTTTACATCAGAGGTCATTATTTCTTTTGCTACGTCTCCTTCATGAACCATAAATATTTTATAATTTGGTTTATATGAGTCTTCTTCTAAAGTTTTATAACCATTTACACAATTTTCAATATTTACCCCTTCTTTTAAAGAACTCGTGAGACCACATAAATATATTGGAGTTAAACCTTCATTATATATTAAATCATACTCATTATTTAATACTTTAAAATTTATCTCTTCCATAAATGAAGAATATTCATCTATATAATCATTGTTACCTTTAACCGCATATTTTCCTAAATTTGAGTCAAGTTTCATTAAGATTGATTTTAACTCTTCAACTTTTTTTACATTGTTACCAAATAAATTACCAGTAAATAATATTATATCTGGTTTTAATTCATTAACTTTTTCAACCATTACTTCAACATTTTTTAAATCTGTTGTATTTCCAAAATAAATATCTGTTATGTGAATTATTTTTATTCCGCTAAAATTAGTAGGAATTTCCTCGCTTGCTATTCTATATTCTTTAACTATAAATCTAGAAGGTTCATAATATCTTGCATATAAATATACTCCTAATATCAAAATTATTAAGAAAAGAAATAAATTAATAAAAAAATGTGGTTTTTTTTCTTCTATTTTTTCTTCTTCCATAAAACCTCTACATCACTAATAAAATTAAAGTGCACGTAAATAAATTGTGTAATGTATGCATCATAACACTTGTAAAAACTGTTTTAGTTTTAATATTCATTAGTGCAAACATCGCACCCAAAGCACCATATGGAATTATATATAGCAAATTTAAAACATTACTTAAGTCAGCTATAACATGCACAAATCCAAATATAATTCCACTTGTTATTATATAAAATATATTGTTTTTAAATATTTTATCCAAACTTTTCCTAAAAATCAATTCTTCTAAAATGGGGCCTAATACTACAGCAGATAAAATTGTATAATAGACAGGATTAGATAGCATTGATTGCCTATTAATCTCTTCATTAGCGGAAATGTTTCCTTTAAATATCAATAGATTAATTACTAGATTGGATACAATCATAATTGCTAAACCAATTAGCCAATATTTAAATCCATTATCTATGCAACTTTTAAAATTATTTTTAAATTGAGCAAATTCTTTTTTTAATTCTGGCAAAAAAATCAGTATTATTAAGCATAAGTAAATGAATAAAGATAATAATGAATTAATTGTATCTTTTTTAATTCCAATTAAATTTATTAATGTACTTAATAAAGAAGGCGCAATAAACATGCTAATTATAACAGCAACTGCCAAAATAATTCTTAAAGTTTTATTATTTAATATTTTTCTCATAATACTATTATACTATAAATTACAAAAAAACTAATACATTTTTGTATTAGTTTAATTCTATCTTTACAAAATATTTTTTGCCTTTTGAAATAACTACATTTTTATTAAATATTTCTTTATTAATAATAGTATTTATATTAGCAACTTCACCATTTAACTTTATTCCACCTTGTTCAACTAATCTTCTGGCTTCTGATTTTGAAGGTAAGATGTTTGCTATTACAAGTAAATCTATAATGCTTTTATTGTCAATTGATTCTATATCTACTTTAATTGTTGGCATATCACTAGATACCCCACCTTTATTAAAAATTTCTTCAGAAGTTTGCACAGCTTTTTCAGCTTCTTCATCACCATGTATAAATTTAACAACTTCATAAGCTAATCTTTTAGAAGCAAATCTTTTTTCTGGTTCATTCTTTAATGATAATTCTAATTTTTCAATTTCTTCTTTAGATAAAAATGTTAATTTTTTCAAATAATCTATTACCATACTATCTTCAACATTTACAAAGTACTGATACATTTGATAAGCAGAGGTTTTTTCTTTATCAAGCCAAACACTTTCACCACTTTCAGTTTTTCCAAATTTAGTACCATCTGCCTTTAAAATTAATGGTGTTGTCATTGCATAACATTCAGTATCTATTCCATGAACTTTTCTTATTAATTCAAGACCGCTAGTTACATTTCCCCATTGATCAGAACCTCCAATTTGTAAAGTACAATTGTAATTCTCATATAATTTTAAAAAATCTATTGATTGAAGTAACATGTATGAAAATTCTGTGTATGTGATACCTATATCCAATCTTTTTTTAACAGTATCTTTAGCTAACATATAATTTATATTAAAATATTTACCATAATCTCTTAAATAATCTATTGCATTCATTGAACCTAACCAATCGTAGTTGTTAACTATTTTTACATCACTTTTAAGCAATTTACTTATTTGATTTCTTATTTTTTCTATATTATAAAGAACCTCTTCTTTGCTTATCATTTTTCTTTCTGCGCTTGGTTTTGGATCACCTATTAATCCCGTGGCTCCACCTGCAACTATTATAGGTTTATGGTGAGCATTTTGTAACCTCTTTGATAAAACTATTACACTACAAAAATGTCCAATATGTAAAGAATCTGCAGTTGGATCTGTTCCGACATAAAAAGTTAATCCCCCATTATTCAATTTTTCTATTAAATCCGGACTTGATATATTATCAATTAAACCTCTCCATTTTAAATCTTCATATAAATTCATATTACCTCTTTTCTAAAAAAAATAATTATTCATAGTGATTAATTATTTTTTAGTTTGCTTTTTAGATTTGTCTTCTTTAGGTGCCTCTAGTTTTTCAACTACTTCTTTTGCTACTTTTATTGCATAAAGTCTTACTTCATCAGCAGCTTTTTCCAAAACTGGAGTACCCTTTTTTATAGCATAGTCATATAATTCTTCTGCTTTCTTTTGTATATCACTTGCTTGTTTTTTAGCAATCTTTAATACTTTCTCTTTATCTAAATCTTCTAGTTCACTTTTAATCTCATTAATCTTTTTTAAAATATTTTCTTTTACTTCTGATGGATTTATTTCTTTTGCATCACTCCAAAGTTCATCAAGTTTTATTTTTAATTCCTTTCTAGTTTCACTTCCTTTTTTAGGAGCAAATAACATTCCTAATCCAACACCTACTCCTAAACCAACTAATAGTTTCCCAAATCCACTATTCTTCTTCATTTTTTTCGTTCCTTTCTTTCTTTTCTCTTTTTTTTGTAAATAAACTACTTATTTTGTTACTAATAATATTCACAAAAAAGTCTCCTAATGATGAAATTTTATCAGTAACCATATCAATAAGTCCAAACGCCCCATTTAGTGAATCAATCTTATCACTAACATCATCAACAATTTTGTCTACTTTGTTTAACGTATTAATTGCTTTAATAGCGAATACCACTAATACGACAAGTAATATAATTAATAATAAATATATTACAATCGGTAAAGCTTGTCCCAACATTTCCACTTTTATTCCTCCTTATCTTCATACATTGAATCTATTAAATTAAATAGATCGTGCTCTAATGTGTTATCGTTTACTTCATCGGGTTTTTCAACTTTTATTTCAGATTCTTCTGTCTCATTTTCTTCTGCTTCTTCTTCAGCCATCATTCTGTTTTTTGCTCTTTCTTCTAACTCTCCGATTGATACACTAGCATTCTTTTCAATTTCTCCAAGCAATTCCTCTATATTCCCTGATGGTTTAGGAAGATTCTCTATTTCTTTTTCTAGTTCATTAACATCCTGCACAATTTCACTATTTACTCTTGTCAGTGTATCTTCGAATTCATCTTCTAAAGTACCATAAGCTTTTCTTCTAACATAATCATAATTTACTTCACCAGTATGAACTTTATGCACTTCTTTTTTCTCTATAACTTCTTCCTTTTTATAATTTTTATCAAGAATTCCATATATAGGAGATATTACTGGATTTGGTCTAAATGTAGTCTCCTTTTTATCTGTCTTATTTTTTATATTCGGTTCAATTTCCCTATTTGATGTTCTTTGCCCCAATTCTTTTTGTAACTCTAATACATTAATTTTACTTCTAGTCTTAACAGGTTCTTCATCAAATACAGGAAAATCAAATGTCTTTTCTGTCTTAAATAATTCTCTTTCAGAAAAACCATCTATTTTCTTTTCTACTTCTGGTTCTCTAAAAGATTTAATAGGTTCTTCAGAAACTATTTCTTGAATAAAAGGCTTAACAACTTCTTTTTTTTCTATAACTTCTTCTTTTTTTACAGGTACTTCAACAATTTCTTCATCATAAAATATATCTTTTATTTTTTTAAATATTCCCATCTATGTACACCTCTTTCTAATTACCTATTACATCTGGGTCATACGTGCTTAAATCTATTTCACCAGTATATTCATTATATTGTTCCAAATAATATGCATAATTTTTTGCATCAGTTTCTTTTTTTGGTCCAAATATTTGATATGTTGTTTCACTAAAATTTAATACATCTTCTCCAAACTTATTATTTATTACATAATCATTGTATTTTATTGAAGATAATATATATCCCATATTCACAATAGTAGTCTTCAATTCAGTCTCACTAACCTGTGCTTCTATTATAGCATAATTATATACCATTTTTATTAAAAAGTAATCATTATTTTGAATAATTTCTAAAAATCCATTTTTGTCACCATTATTTATAGATACATATTTATATAGTGCACTTTCTGTATTCTTTGCTATCTCAGTTTTATTATAGTAACTTACTAGATCTACGTTAAGAAAGTAATTTATTCCATTTGATTTTAATATTTGAATACTTCCCCTATTTTCTTCAACTATAAAACCTCTAGGCAAATAATATCTATATCCTACATTATTTACATTATAAAGCTCAGCATTACTGTTTATTGATAAAGTAACACTATCTTCTATTGACATATTATCTAAATTATAAGTTTGGCAAGCTGTTAAAAGTAGTAGTGATAAAACTAATATAATTTTTTTATACATACATTCTCCAATTCATTCTTATTATATCAAATAATAATTGTATTTTAAACTATTTATCATTTTTACCTTTACTGTAAATAGACACATAGTTGATGTTCTTACCAATTGATTTAAATTTTATTTCATATTCTGTTTTATAAATATCATCTATATCTCTATTTATTTTTCTTATCTCATATCCATGATTTTTAAATGATTCAATTGAATACATAAATAAATCATCATTATCGGTTTTCATTTCTATGTTGATATCGTTTTTAAAAATATAATCATATAGTTTTAAAAAGTTTTCATGCGTAAGTCTTCTTTTAGCATGTCTTTTTTTAGGCCATGGATCTGAAAAATTAAGATAAATAGTTGATATTTCCTTATCAAATATTTCATCTATTTCAAAAGCATCTATATTTATAATTTTTAAATTATTTATTTCTATGTTCTCCAATTTCTTTACAGCAGAAACTAAAACACTAGAATATTTTTCTAAACCAATATAATTAATATTTGGGTTATTAATGGCTTTACTTATTATAAAACCACCTTTTCCTATTCCAATTTCTAATTCTATTGGATTATCGTTATTAAATAATTCTTTCCATTTACCTTTCAATTTTTTACAGTCTTTTACTAAATACTTTGAATTGTATATTATTTCATCTGAATTTTTAATTTTTTTTAATCTCATAAATATCACTTTATATATTATACACCAATTATAAACATTTGTCATATAATGTAGAAGGTGATAATATGAAAAAGAATAGAAACTTATTTTATACAAACAATCAAAGTGGTGGCTTTTTTGGCCCAAACCCACAGCAAATGATGCCTTCTGGTTATAATCAAAACAATAACTATATGGCTTATGGTCCCGGTGTTGGACCTAATGGTATAATCGCACCAATTGATAATTCCTATGGATATGAAAGTGATAGTTTTGAAGATAGATTAACTAAACTAGAAAGACAAGTAAGAAAATTAGAAACAAAAGTTTCAAAATTAGAATCTTCAAGCGATACAATAGTTGATGAAACTAACAATATGTACATGATTTAACAATAATTTCCATTATTTAAATTTAATATTTGGATAATATAATAATGGAGGTTATTTATGACTCAAAAAGAATTATTATATGTAGAAGATATTTTTAATCATGAAAAACTAATTATAAAAGTTATTGAAGAAGAAACTAAAAAATTGAAAAGCAGAGACTATGATGATATACTTTCTAATCAAGTTAAAGCTCATAATAATCAATTGAAAAAATTAGAAAAATTATTATGTGGTGAAGCAAATGGATAGAGATAAATATATATTAGAAAATATACTTTCTTTAACAAAATCTTTAGCTAAATTATATAATGATGGTTACATTGAATCAGCAAATAAAAAAGTAACAACAGTAATGGATAATGGATTAGGTTCTACTCTTAATCTTCAACAAGAGTTATATAAAAGTATGAGTGATAATGGTTTATACCAAGTTCAAAATATTAAAGCATCTGAAATCTCTAAGATGCTAAATAAATTGCAATAAAAAAAGTGCTTAATAAGCACTTTTTTATTATTGAATAATTTCAGATACTTTACCAGCACCAACTGTTCTACCACCTTCACGGATTGAAAATTCAGTTCCGTTTTCGATAGCAACTGGTGTGATTAGTTCAACTGTCATATTAACGTTATCACCTGGCATAACCATTTCAGTTCCACTAGGCAATTCAATTGTTCCAGTAACATCTGTAGTTCTGAAATAGAATTGTGGTCTATAGTTAGTGAAGAATGGAGTATGACGTC
>CAZLNV010000032.1:0-8469 GCA_964561095.1 uncultured Muribaculaceae bacterium
TTAATTGTTCACGATGAAAATGGAAATTATACAAAAGAAGTATTAGAATTATTTCAATAGGAGGAAGTATGGTACAAAGAAGTTATAAAGACAAAAAGAGTGAGGGAACTTTATATATTATTCCTACACCGATTGGTAATATAAAAGATATTACATTAAGAGCAATGGAAATATTAAAACAAGTTGATATTATTTATGCTGAAGACACTAGAACTTCAAAAATTTTATTAAATTCATTGGAAATAAAAACACCATTAAAATCATGTCACCTTCATAATGAAAAAACAGTTAAATATAAAATTTTGGATGAATTGAAAATAGGAAAAAATCTGGGTTTAATATCCGATCAAGGGACACCTTTACTTAGTGATCCGGGATATGAAGTTGTAAAGGAAGCAATAGAAAATAATATAAACGTTGTAGCTTTGCCAGGAGCTTCAGCTCTTCTTCCGGCACTTAATACTTCTGGGATTGAGGCTAATAAATTTTTGTTTTTTGGATTTTTAAATAGCAAAGATGCATCTGCAAAGAAAGAATTGGAAACATTAAAAGATATTGAATATACATTAGTACTTTATGAATCACCTCATAGACTTTCAAAAACATTAAATAATATTTTAAAAATAATGGGTAATAGAAATATAAGTATTTCTAGAGAAATTAGTAAAATATATGAAGAAGTATTTAGAGGAAATGTAAGCGAAGCAATAGAATTTTATGTTGAACCAAAAGGTGAATTTGTAATAGTAATAGAAAAAGGAATAAAAATTTTGGATGTTAATGGAGCATTAGAAGAAGTTAAAAAAGCCGTTGCAAGCGGGATGACCAATAAAGATGCTGTAAAGTTAGTTTCAAAAAAATATGGAGTATCCAAAAATTTATTGTATAATAAATTTGAGGAGGATAAAAAATGAAACTAATAGTAGGTTTGGGAAATCCAGGTAAAGAATATGAAAATACAAGACACAATGTAGGATTTATGGCTATTGATTCATTTGCAAATTCTCATGAACTAAAATTTAAAGAAAAATTTAAAGGCTTATATTCAGAATATCTAGTTAATAATGAAAAAATTATATTATTAAAACCACAAAATTATATGAATTTATCTGGAGGAGTTGTACATGAATTTAAAGAATATTATGGAATAGATATTAGTGATATTTTTGTCATATATGATGATGTTAGTTTTGATATTGGGACTTATAAATTAAAAAAATCAGGTTCTTCTGGTGGCCACAACGGTATGAATGATATCATTAATTCATTAAAGTCAGAAAATATAAAAAGACTTAAAATAGGAATTTCAAGGGGCAACAAAGAACTAAAAAACTATGTTTTAGGAAAATTTGGTATATTAGAAAAAAATAAAGTTAAAAATATAATAGTGATATCTAATAATATTATCGAAGATTATATTACAACTGATTTTGAAAAATTAATGCAAAAGTACAACAGGTAAGCAGATGAAGATTAATTTATTTAAAAATTTATTTGATTTTAAAATAGAAAAAGATATGAAGGTGTCTATTTCTGATAATGAAATATATAATCAGTTACTATTATATATTTTTTCTCGTGAAAAAAGAGATTTAATAATAATAACACCAAATTTAAATGAAGCAAATAAATTATTTTTTAAATTAAAAAATTATTATGATGATACATACATATTTCCTGATGATGACTACTTAACTAAGAAAGCAATTGCGTCTTCTCCAGATTTGTTATATATGAGAATGAATCTATTAAATAATTTAAGTTCTAAAGATGAAAAAATAGTAATATGTCCAATTAATAGTTTTTTAAAAAAATTACCAGATTACAAAAAGTTTAAAGATTTATCAATTAATATTAAAGCAAATGACATTGTTGATAGAAATGACTTAATAAGTAAATTGTTAAAAATAGGATACAAAAGAGATACGGTTGTGACAAATACTGGTGAGTTTTCTGTAAGAGGATTTGTAATAGATATATTTCCTATAAATGAAGATCACCCAATAAGAATTGAATTTTTTGATAATGAGGTAGAAGCTATTAAATATTTTGATGAATTTACTCAATTATCTATATGTGAAATAAACGATATAGTAATTAAACCAATAGTAGATGAATATGAAGACGCAACTTCTAATATTTTGCAATATTTAAATAATCCTTTAGCTGTCATAGAAGATATAAACAAGATAATTGATGCAATAAAAAACATCAAAGAACAGGCTAAATATTATGATGACTATGAAGATTATTCATTTGATATATCAAAAATAGATAATAAAATATATGTTGATTTGTTCGATAATTATGATGATTATTCTTTAACAATTAAAGCTGAAGAAATATTAAATTATAATGAAAATTATGATAAATTTATAGAAGATATTATTAATAAAAAAGGTATACTTTATTCAGCAAACAATAAGTTTAACGATACTATTAAAAATAAACCCATAAAAATTATTGAAGAAAGTCTTAATAAAGGATTTAAGTACAAAGATAATTATTATTTTTCTATAAACGACTTGAAAAAGTCAGCTGAATCATATAGCTATAATATTAAATACAAATTAGGAAAAAGAATAACTAATATAGAGAACTTATCTATAGGAGATTATGTTGTGCATAAATCCTATGGTATAGGTGTTTATATGGGAATTGCGACTATTACTAAGAACGGATTACAGCGAGATTATATATTACTTCAATATAAAGGAACAGATAAATTATACATTCCTGTAGATAAATTAGACAAATTATATAAGTATTCATCAAAAGATGGTGCAAGACCTAATTTACAAAAACTAAATAATGATGAATGGGAAAAAGTAAAAGATAGAATAAAAACAAAGATAAAAGAAATTTCCGGAGAATTAATAAAAATATATAAAGAAAGAACTCAGGCAAAAGTAACACCATATGATGCGGACAACGATATGCAGTTGCTTTTTGAATCTGAATTTCCATATGAAGAAACTCCCGATCAATTAAAAGCAATAAAAGAAATAAAAAGGGATTTAGAAAGTTCTAAGCCAATGGATAGACTACTTTGTGGGGATGTTGGGTATGGCAAGACAGAAGTTATATTCAGAGCTATGTTTAAAACAGTTTTTAATAATAAGCAGGTAATGTATTTGTGTCCAACAACGCTTTTATCTCAGCAACAATACGAAAATTCCATAAAAAGATTTAGTAATTATGGTGTGTCTATTGCAATACTGAATAGATATGTTACACCATCCAAATCAAAACAAATATTAGAAGATTTTTCTAATGGCAAAATAGATATTTTATTTGGAACTCATAGATTATTGAGCGATGATGTAAAACCACAAAAATTAGGCCTTTTAGTAATCGATGAAGAGCAAAGATTTGGCGTAATACATAAAGAAAAAATAAAAAAGTATAAAAGTAATGTGCATATACTTAGTGTCTCAGCCACACCAATACCTAGAAGCTTACAAATGTCTTTAACTGGTATAAGAGATTTGTCACTAATAGAAACGGCTCCTAAAAATAGATATCCTATTCAAACATATGTTATAGCGTATGATGAGCAACTATTAAAAGAGGCAATCTTAAAGGAAATCTCAAGAAATGGTCAAATATTCATTCTTTATAATAAAATTAAAAATATGGGAGCTTTTGTACTAAAATTAGAGCATTTAATGCCAAACGTAACTATAAGATATGCACATGGAAAAATGAATAAAGATCAAATTCAGGATATAATGACAGATTTTTATGATAATAAGTTTAGCGTGCTAATAAGTACAACTATAATAGAAAATGGAATTGATATACCAAATGCTAATACGATGATAGTAATGGACTCGGATTTGTTTGGATTAAGTCAGTTATATCAAATAAGAGGAAGAGTTGGAAGAAGTGATAAAATAGCATATACTTATTTAATGTATAATAAAGCAAATATATTGACAGAATCTGCTACGAAAAGATTAAATGCCATAAAAGAATTTACAGAATTAGGTAGTGGCTATAAAATAGCAATGAGAGATTTAAGTATAAGAGGTGCTGGAGATATGTTAGGCACCGAACAAGCAGGATTTATTGACTCTGTTGGGGTTGATTTATATTTGGAATTAATTAACGAAGAATTAAACAACATAATACCAGTCGAAGATAATAAAGACATTGTAATAGATGATGTATCAACTCACATAAGCGAAAAATACAGCAATGAAGATGAACTGATAATTGAAATTCATAGTAAAATCAATTCAATCGATAGTGACGAAAAATTTGAAGAAGTAGAAAAAGAAATACTAGACAGATTCGGATTAATAGATGAAAAAATAAGAACATATATGATCCAAGAATATGTTGAAAAACTGTTGGATAAATTAAGTATTAAGATATTAATAAATGATCAAAGCAAAATATCACTTAAGATTGATGATAAAATTTATGCAAAATTAAACATAGAGGAATTATTTATAGAAACAAGTAGAATTAATACAAAATTTTCTTTTGTATATAGGGATACATTTATAATAATATCACTTTTAAAATTAAAATATGATGAACATTATTTAAACTATATTTTAAAATTATTAAAGTACATACAAAAAGAAGTAAATTAATTTTTACTTCTTTCTGTTTCTATTCTTATTAATTCTTCTGCTTCTTTCCTATTATGAAAATCTTTAGCTATTACTTTAATGTTTTGAAGAGTTTTATAATTTTCAAAAAAATCTTTAATTTCAATTAATTGATGTTCTGGTATATCTTCAATTTCATGTATATGTTCATATCTAGGGTCTTTATCCAATACAGCAATTACTTTTTTATCATCTTGATCGTTATCAATTACATCTAAGTATCCAACAACTCTAGCATCAACTATACACCCAGGAAAAGTTGGAAAATTGCTTAAAATTAATATATCTAGTGGATCTCCATCATCTGATAAAGTATTATCAATAAATCCATATTCTCCGGGATAAGTTAGTGAAGAATATAAAACCCTATCTAATTTAATTTTTCCAGTAGCTTTATCAATTTCAAATTTGTTTTTAGTACCAATAGGTATTTCAATAGTGGCTTCAACAACCATGTTATCACTTTCTTTCATAATAAAAGTATATTTTAAAAAAATATAATTGTCAATGTATAATAAGTTACCTTTATTAGCAAACTAATAATAAAAAGGAAGGAAGTAATTATGTCTGGAATAGTAAGAAAAATAGATGAATTGGGTAGGATTGTGATACCAAAAGAATTAAGAAAAGCATTAACAATAAAGAATGGTGACGATATAGAAATCACAATAGTAGATGACAAAAAAATTATATTAGAAAAATTTTACAGACTAAAAAGTTTAGAAGAAATAATATTAAAATATTCTTCAATAATGGATAAATATCTTATAAGCGAATTTTTAATAACCGATAAAGAAAAAATAATAGTGACTTCTAAAAAATTAAAAGAAGTGATAAATAGTAAAATAGGGCTTCCTATAATTGACATGATAGAAAATAGAAAACAGGTATTAGAAAGCAAATCAAAAAATATAAAGATTAGTAGTAGTTTAGAATTTAATAAGTATTTCTATTTTTATCCGATAATAATAAATACAGATATATTAGGCAGCATTATTTTATTAAATGATACAACTATTGGTGATAAAGATATTACAATTGTTGAAATAATAATATCTTTACTAAAATTAAAATTAGAATGTTAATAAATGTAAAAAAATGTCAATTTATGAAAAAGATTGTATTTTTTGTTGAAACAATCTTTTTTAATTGGTATAGTGTGAATGATGATCTATGAAAACAATGAAGAAATTATTGAAGTACAAAGTAAATAAGAAGTTTGTTGTGTTTTCTGTAGTATTGTTAATTTTAAATTTTGTTATAGTTAAATTTTTAATTGAGCACTTTTATGGTTATGTATTTTTATTTTCATTTGATTACTATATAGCTAAATATATGCACATTACCTGTAACGATTAAGAGGAACTGATGTATATTGATTCACACGCACACATTTATAAGGAATACTATGAAGACATAAAAAAAGTAAGTGATGATGCGATAAAGAATAATGTTTTAGAAATAATAAATTGTGCTACTGATTTTGATAATTTTAATGAGATAATTGATTTATCAAAGCAGTATGATTTTTATTATACTTTGGGGCTGCATCCAGAAACTTTAAGTAATTATCAAGATATAAATTTATTAGAAAGATATATAAAAGAAAATATAGAAAATTCAAAGTTTTTGGGTATTGGTGAAATAGGCTTAGATTACCATTATTCTTTAGAAAATAAAAAAGAGCAAAAGGATTTATTTGAATATCAATTGTCATTAGCAGATAAATACAGCTTACCAGTAATAATTCATTCAAGAGATGCTACAATGGATACTTTAAATATTTTAAAACAATACAATTTAAAAGGAATAATACATTGTTTTTCTGGTTCTGTTTCTACTGCAAAAGAGTATGTTAAATTAGGATATAAATTAGGAATAGGCGGAGTTATAACATTTAAAAATTGCAATTTAAAAGAATATATTGAATCTATAGGATTAGAAAACATAGTGTTAGAAACAGATTCGCCTTATATGACACCAGAACCTTTAAGAAAGTATAAAAACGAACCTAAAAATATAAAAATAATTGCCGAATTTATTGCAAAAATATTTAATAGAACTGCGGAAGAAGTGGGAAACATTACCACAAATAATTGTAAGGAAATTTTTGACTTTAAAAAGAAAAAGTGATATAATTTAATCAGTAATAAGAGGTGCGATATGAAAATATATAAACCTAAAAAATGGTTAACTTATTTAAGAATATTTTCTTTGATATTTTTTATATTTTTAATTAGTACATCTGAACTTAATAAAACAACTATAAGTGTAACAAAAAACGAAAATTTAGATAAAGCAATAAGTTATGATATTATAACTGATCAACAATATGCCTTATATAAAGAATCTTTATATGAACCTGTATCTAGTTTTATTGGAGAATTAACCGGATATGCTGGGGATTGTCCTTTATGTTCCGGAATAGTTGCATGCAAAAGAATAAATGTGTTAAAAGAAGGAATTATATATAATGACTCTGAATATGGAGAAGTTAGAATGGTTGCTAGTAGCAAAAAGTATCCTTGTGGAACAATATTGAGATTTAATGTAAGTAAAATATCTTCTGAACCAATTATTGGAATAGTAATAGATAGAGGTGTAAGAGGAAATGTAATTGATTTATTGGTTGAAAGCGAAAATCAAGCAAAGAAGAAGGTAGGAAGAGTTAGAAAATTAGAATTTGAAATTCTTAGATTAGGTTGGTAATTATGAAAAATTTTGAATACAAGAAATCACTTGGTCAAAATTTTTTAATTGATCAAAATATTAATAATAAAATAATTGGTAATATCAATTTGAAAGAAAATTCTCTAATAATAGAAGTAGGTGCTGGGTCTGGGGCATTAACGAAAGAATTAATAAAGTTGAATGCCAAAGTCATTTCGTTCGAAATAGATAAGCGATTAGAAGATATTTTAGGTAGCATAGATGCTAATAATCTAGAAATAATATATGAAGATTTTTTAAAAGCCAACTTAGAGAATATTTTGAATAAAAACAGTTATAAACATTTATACTTTATAGCTAACATACCATACTATATTACCACACCTATTATAAATAAAATTTATAGTTTAGATGCAGAAGAAATCATCATAATGATACAAAAAGAAGTAGCCGAAAAATTATCTTCAAAGCCAAATACAAAAGAATATAATTCTTTGAATGTTTTGTTGGGATATAATTATGAAATAGAAAAAATAATGAATGTATCGGCAAATTCATTTTATCCAAAACCAAATGTTGATAGTGCGATAATAAAATTAACAAAAAAGTATGATAAAGAAAAACTAATAAATTATAATCATTTTTATAAATTAGTTAAGGATTCATTTAAGTATAAACGAAAGAACCTAAAAAACAATTTAAAAAGCTATGATTTAAGTATAATAGAAAAGACATTAAAAAAATTTGATAAAGATTTAACTTGTAGAGCAGAAAGTTTAAGTGTTGAAGAATTTGTAAATATATCTAATGCATTAAATTAGATATATTTTTTTTATAATTTCATATAATTTTTTAGGTGAATAAATGATTAATATAGGAGATTATGTAACTAGAAATTCGCACAATAATGATATTATTTTTAAAGTAGTAAAAAAAGAAAATACTACATGTATACTTAGTGGTATTGAAATAAGACTTGTTGCAGATGCGGAAGAAAAAGATTTAGTAAAATTAGGTAATAAGGATCTAAAATATGATGATGAATATGCAAATGAAGTTTTAAGAGATCAAAAACTTGAAAGAAGTGACTATTTTTATATTCCGGGAAAGATTCTACACATTGATGGTGATGCAGAATACTTAAAAAGGTGCATGAATTTCTACAAAAAAGCAAATG
>CAZLNV010000033.1:0-8435 GCA_964561095.1 uncultured Muribaculaceae bacterium
TATTCTTTTTATTATAATCTTTTATTTCGTTATTTAGACTATTTTTTTCTGATATTAGTTTTGTATTATTTAATTGCAATTTTTCTAATTGAATTCTTTTTTCATTGATAGTATTTATATTATTTGTCTTTGCTTTTATATCAGAATTTAATGCTATTATATAGTTTAATTTTTCGGTATTATTTTCAATTAATAAGTTTAATTCTTTTATTTTTTCATTAAAAAAATATATATAATAAGTTGCTATTACTGAGGCAATAAAATTTATAATAATAAGTGTTATATATATAATTAATTTTTTTGTTTTCACATTTCCTCCTAATAATAAATTGCTCTTTTTCCCATATAATTGTACATATTTACAAATTTTGTTTTATCAAAGCTTTTAATTGTACCATCTATAGGATCTGAAACAATAATTTTACTTTCAGTATATCCAATGACTACTACAGTATGATTATATTTTTTCCAATTAATAGTTTCTCCAGTTGGTTTATAAATCCAAGTTTTATATATGTTTGAATCCTTTAAATTAACTGAAGTCCATACCACAGCTGGTCTATTACTTCTAATTATTTTATAAATAGAAGCGAAATTCATTCCAGTTCCATTTTTTATACCGCTTTTAAATTTTTCTGCTGTTTTAGCAAGACCTTTATCCCAAATACCCCATCCATTATTACTAGTTGGATCACCTAAAAATTCATAGTTTGGATTCCCCCCATATAAAGTAGTACCTTCATAATATGGTTTTCCCCTTTAGGCAAAGCATTCATTATTGATTGAGCACTAATATCAACTTTATAATATTTAAGTAAAATTAATAACGCGATGCCCTCACAACCAGTTGGATATGAAGGATATTGTTTTATAGTTGGAATATTAGAAATTTTATAACTTGATATTTGTTTATATGCAGTAGTTAATTCAATATTTTCCTTCTTTAAATCCACTAATTTTTTATTTAATTCTTCTATATTTAAAAATAAATTTTTTTCTTCATTAGTATTTTTTAAAATATTATTATCATATTCACTAATTAAATTCTTATAACCTTCCTAATTTTCATAAAATACTTTTGTAATTTCATCTAATTCTTCTAACTCTTTTATTTTATCATCCAACTTTTTCCCATCTAAATTTTCTTCGATTTTAAGCATTATTTCATCATTATGCATTTGTAAATAAAATTTTATGTTTATTCGAGAAATAACAATAGAAAAAAATATTATCATTAGAGCTAATGTTACCATAAAAAGGTTTCTATATTTTCTTTCTATCTTACTAGATTCATCATTACTAAAAAAATGTTTTTTTAGTATCATTTGTATATTTTGAATCAGTTTCATATTAACCTCTACCAATTTTATTATTATGCAAAAATTATATCATATTGAAAAACCTTTTACACTATTTTTGAAAAATTTGTATTTTAAAATTTAATATAGATATTTTTACCTTTTTTTAAATATATAGTGTCTAGCAAGCAATTGAAATATTTAAAATATAGATATTTTTGTATTTATATTGTATAATTATAAATGGTGATATGTTTGAAAACTTATAGTTTTAAAAATAGAGGCATGTTTTTAGAAAAAATGATTAATGAAAGTAATTCTTATTATGTATCTACTAATAAAGCTTTAATATTTAAAAAACCAACACCAATAAAAATAATTAATGTCTCGTATCCTAATAATAAAGCCCTTATTAATAAGGCGGTATTTGAAAATATTTCAACGCTTGATTACAATGGATTATATAGAGGAAAATATATAGAATTTGACGCTAAAGAATCAAAAAATATTACTTCTTTTCCTTTATCAAATATCAAGGAGCATCAAATTAACCATATTAATAATGTTATTAAGCATGGGGGAATAGTTTTCTTAATACTATTCATATGTAATAAGTTTTATTTATTAGATGGTAAAACATTAATTCACTTTATTAATACTAATGACAGAAAATCTATACCAATTGAATATATTAATAATAATGCTTATATAATAAAAGAATGTTACACACCACGATTAGATTATTTAAAGGTAGTAGATAAAATATATTTTGAAGGAGTTGGAAATGAAAAAAATTAATTTCGATAAAATTAGGGATAATAAAAAAAATAAACTTAAAATTAAATTTAGAAAAAATAGAAACCAGGAGGTTATTACTAAACCGAAGGTAGAAAAAGCCAAAAAGAAAAGCAAAAAGTTAAGATTTGGATATTATTTACTTGTTTTAATAACATTTTTAGCTATTTGTGCTTTTGTTGGATGTATAGGTTTTTGTTATTATATATACAAAAGTGCCCCTGAATTTGATCCAAAACAACTATATGAAAAAGAAGCTACCTTGATATATGATAGTAATGAGAATTTGATTGCTACTTTGGGAACTGAAAAAAGAGAAAAAATTACATACGATGAACTTCCTGAAGTATTAATTGATGCAATCATTGCTACAGAAGATTCGAGATTTTTTCAGCATAATGGCTTTGACTTTCCTAGATTTGCAAAAGCTACATTAGGGCAATTAATTGGAAAAAGTGGTGCTGGTGGAGCCTCAACGCTTACAATGCAAGTATCTAAAAATTCTTTTACTTCTACTGAGTCAAGTGGTGTTGCTGGTATAATAAGAAAATTCACTGATATATATATGTCTGTATTTAAAATCGAAAAGAATTATACAAAAGAAGAAATTTTAGAGTTATATGTAAATAGTCCATATCTTGGCGGCGGTGCATATGGTGTTGAACAAGCTAGTCGTGCTCATTTTGGAAAAAGTGTAAAAGACTTATCATTAGCGGAAGCTTCCTTAATTGCCGGATTATTTCAAGCTCCCGGAGCATATGACCCTTATTTGAATCCTACTGATGCAGAAGCAAGACGAAATCAAGTTTTAAATTTGATGGTTAGGCACGGATATATTGATAAAGAATTAGCGGATGCTACAAAAAAGATTTCGGTTAAAAGCTTATTGGTATCAGAAAATAATAATTCTGATAAAAATAAATATCAAGGATTTATAGATACAGTAGTTCAAGAAGTATTAGATAATACAGGAAGTAATCCTTATGATGTTCCTATGATTATTTATTCAACTATGGTTTCTTCAAAACAAGATGCAATAAATAGCTTTTATAGTAAATATAAATTTCCAAATGATAAAGCTCAGCTAGGAATCGCAGTTATAAATAATAATACAGGTGCTATATTAGCAGTCGGTACTGGAAGAAGTACTACTGATAAAATGACATGGAATGCTGCTACTCAATCAAAAGCACATCCTGGTTCAACAGCAAAACCACTTTTTGAATATGGACCCGGAATTGAATACTTAAAATGGTCTACATACACACCTTTCTTTGATGAAAAAGGTCAGATAAAATATTCCAGTGGAAAAGCTATTAGCAATTATAATAATGATTATGATGGACTTCTTACTTTAAAAACATGTTTAGTAGAATCAAAAAACACATGTGCTTTACAAGCTTTTCAAAAATTAGATAATAAGCTAATATATAATTTTGTTACATCGGTAGGTATTACTCCAGAGACCACTAATGAATATGTTGGTGAGTCACATTCAGTTGGAGGGTTTACTGGTGCTTCTCCTGTTCAAATGGCTTCTGCATATCAAATATTTGCTAATGGTGGATATTATAACAAATCTTATTCATACACAAAAATTATTTTTAGAGAATCTGAAGAAGTTATAGAAACAAATGTAACAAAGACTAAAATTATATCCCCACAAACTGCTTACTTAATTACGAATATATTATTAGGTGTTACACCAAGTTCCTCAAAAATTTCAAATACTGATATTGCCACAAAAACTGGAACTAGTACCTATGATGAAGACTTCTTAAAAAAATATAAATTACAAAATGCAAATATTATTAGAGATTCATGGGTTGTTTCATATACAACTGATTATACTTTAGCATTCTGGTATGGTTATAAATCATTAGATGAGGAACACCGTGCATGCAAATGCTATAACACTTTCAGTGCTGCAAGTAGACAAAGAAAAGAAATAGGAGCAGCATTATCAAAAAGCATATTTGATAAAAATGCTAAATTTAAAAAGCCAACTGGTATTTCAAGTGTTGAAGTTGAATTAGAAACAATACCTGCTCAAAAAGCCAGTGAGTATACTCCTTCAAGTTTAAAACAAACACATTTATTTGTTACAGGAAGTGAACCTACTGAAACTTCATCAAGATTCAGTAAACTAGCAGCGCCTTCAAATCTTACTGTCAATGAAGTCGGTTCTACAGTAAATCTTTCATGGGTTTCACCGGGTATTCCTACTGCAGTTGATTCTACTTATCTTGGAAACTATTTTAATAGTGGGTATGGTAATTTTGCAGAAAAATATCTTAATAAAAGATTAGCTTACAATCAGTCTTATATCGGATCATTTGGATTTGATATATACTTAATTAAAGGTTCTACATCTAAATATATCGGATGGACTTCTGATACTAATTACACTATAAATTTATTAGAACACACTGGTACTTGGGATGCAGTTGTAGTAAAATCTGCATACTCTAAATTTAAAACCAATAATAGTGATGGAATAAAAAAATATTTAAGTACTTATCAAGAACCAATTTCAATTAATATAACGATGAAATCACTATCAATGAAAAAAAATACTTCTTGGGGGGGAAGTAATTCGAGTGACATTACTAGTATCAAAATCAATAATGAATCTATAGATAATTATCAAGCAACATTACAAATTTCAAGTATCAAAAATTCTTCAGGAGAAATAGCAATTGGTAATATGCTATCAACTCCAGATACCTACACAGTTTCATATTTGGTTACTTTTAGTTATAATGATGCTTCAGGAGTAAATAAAAGATACACGGAAAAAACTACTCAATCAGTAGCAATTACTGAAAATTAAAAAAGGATTATTCCTTTTTTATTTTGTCTTTTGAATTACATTCATTATATAATAAGCATTCACTACATTTTGGCTTTTTGCTTAAACATACATATCTTCCAAACAATAGTAATTGTTCACCTATTCTTTTATATTCAAAACCATCAAAAAATTTGTATAATTTTTTTTCAATTGTTAGTACATCATCATCCATAGAAGCTATTTTTAATCTTTTAGAAACTCTGGTTACATGTGTATCAACAGCTATCAAATTTTCACCATATAATACTGACAATACTACATTAGCACTTTTTCTCCCCAAACCTGGTATGCTTTCTAAAATTTTCCTATCTTTTGGAACTTTGTTATATTTAATTAATTCGCTTGTTATCATTTTAAAATATTTTGCTTTTGTTCTATACAAACCGATACTAGATATTAGATTAGTTATTTCTAATATAGATAGACTATTTAATTCTTCTAAAGTTTTATACTTCTCATATATTGGCCTCATAACCAAATTTACTCTTTCATCAGTTGATTGAGCACTTAACATAACACTAAGAACTAATTCATAATCATTGGTAAAATTAAGTTCGCATTTTGGATTAGGAAAATAAACTTCTAGTGAATCCACTATTTTATTTTTTTTCATCATCATCCTCTAACCAATTGTAATCGAATACTTTAACAAATTCATCATCATTACTTTTATTACTTATTTTTTTCTTTGTCCATTCATATATAATTTTATCAATATATCTTAAATTAGTAACGCCATTTAAAACTGCTTCTTTTAACGCACCTTTAATAGTGTCTTCAGATATATTATTTTCTAACCATTTACCAATAGTTTCATACTCTATAGGTGATAAAGTCCTTCCAAATTCATTTTCGAATAAACTATATATATCACTTTCTTCTTTCACTTCGGGTATATCAAGAATTAATTTGTTATAAAATGTATCTAAAGATATTTCTTCACTAATTTTATCATTAGTTTTTTTTATATTCACTTCAATTAAACCTTTTTTTATTAAGTTATCAAAAGAAGTAAGAATTTCTTCCTCTGTTAAAGATGTATAATTATTAATTAGCTTCATATCTAATTCATTAATAATATTAATAAAGAATAACAAAAGTAAAAAATCATTTACAGATATATTAAATTTTTTAATATTCTTTAATATCAATGGATTTATACTAAAATTTTTTGATTTTATAAATTCTTTAATCTTATCCATAAATACCTCTTATATATTATTATACTTTATTTTTTTATTTCTTCAAATAACTATTTATAATCTTTTTTTCATTTTTAGTAAAATTATATTTTTCAGAATACTTTAATTTACTCCATACTTCAAGATAATTACCACAGTCATCTACTTTATTAAATGAAATGCCAAAGCATTCACATAAATTATATTTAACTATATAATTAAAAAAATTCATGTAATTATTACTGCTAAATATTTTATCAAGTTCATATTTTTTCTTACCATAATTAATATTATTTAATAAACTCTTATTATTAATAATAAAATTATTTAATTCATTATCTAAATGAAAATCCAATATTATCATTAACCTTATTGCTCTTAAAATTCTTGTATTATCTTCAATTAACCTTTTGCTAGTGCTACGTATTGCTTTAATAATTTTATTATTTAGATCGCTTAATCCGTTAAATGGATCATATATATCATTATCTTTATTCATATAAATTGCATTTATAGTAAAATCTCTTCTTCTTGCATCTTCAGATATGTTATTACATAATTCTATTTTTGTAGGTTTATTATTTTGATATGAAAATTCATATCTATAAGTTGTAATTGAAATATTATATTCTTTAATATTAAATTTAATTGAATTATACTCATCAAACTTTTTTGTATATTTAAATAATGATTTCAATTTATCATATGGCATATTAGTAGCAATATCAACGTCTGTTGAACATTTCATTAGCAAATAGTCTCTTACATATCCCCCAACCAAAAACGCCTCATAACCGTTATTTTCTATTGTAATTAATATATTCTTAATATCTTTATCCATAATAGTTTTAATGTCTAAAAAAAAAGCCAAAGGCTTTTTTAGTTTAAAGCTTCTTTTAATTTACTTCCAGCTTTAAAAGTTGCAACTGTCTTAGCAGCAATCTTAATAGGTTTTTTAGTTAATGGGTTAATTCCATTTCTTGCAGCTCTTTTCTTAGCAGCAAAAGTACCAAATCCTACAAGAGTTACTTTACCTTGTTTCTTAAGACCAGTCTTAACTCCTTCAAGAGTAGCATCTAGTGCTCTAGAAGCATCAGCTTTAGTTAACCCCGCTTTAGCAGCAACAAATTCTACTAATTCTTGTTTTGACATTGTAATTACCTCCCGTTACAATTTTTTTGAAAGCATATTATGCTTACATTTTAATTTTATCATATATGGTGCATAAATCAAGCAATTTCATTAAAAATATTTGATTTTATTGTTTAAAAAAAGAAGAAAACTATTTATTTTCTTCTTTAACACTTCTATCTTTACTCCAAAATGGTCCAAATTCAATAGCTTTAAAACTTTTTCTGTTATAATTATATACCTTATATCCAAGTCCTAAGCACCAATCAACTTCACCATCATCATATTTTGTAACTCCCTTACTAATACAGAAATATGGATCTTTTTCTTCATGAACCTTATAAAAATCAATCAAACATATTGCCATCCAAACTAGTAGAACAACCCATAATACAACGTTCATTACTTTTGAAAATGTTGATTTTTCCCCTTTTTCTTTTTTCTTCTTTTTAGAATCTTCTTCTAAAAAGTTCTCATCTTTCTTTTCAAATTTTTCATTTTTCTTAGTCATTTTAATTCTCCTTTAAACTAATTTTATTTTCAATTATTTTATCAATTAATTTTCTATCCACTTTTTGATTACTAATGATTTGAGAAATAACTGAACTCAATAATCTTAATCTTATTTTATCTTCCACTCTCATATTTATAAATGATAATCTCAACTGATATCCACTATCAAGATCAAACTTTAGTATAACTTGTGATTTTCTATATAATATGCCTAGTGAAGATATTGATGAATATGGTATAGAGTATATCTCTTTAAATGGTCTTAATAAAATTGAATTATCAAATAATACAATTTTTTCACTTGTAAATAAGCCATAGTCTCTAAAAGTTTTATAAGCCACTATAACTATTTCGTCACCATAAACATAGTCAAGTGTATATTGAGGTAACTCATCAAGGGCTACATTTCTTGAAAAATCAAAATATTTTGTTAACTCCTTATATTTAATATAAGCCATTTTACCACCACTTTTCACTCTTATTATATAAATTATTGGGCAAAAAGTAAATAACTTTCTGTTATTTACTTTTTTTGCCTTTATTCTGCATTATTAGTAGTTTCTGCATCATTTTTTGATTGAATTTCTTCATCAACTTCTTCTATTTTTTCTCCAATTGTTGGAATTAATACATCCTCTGTTTCAACAGGAACAATAATATCTT
>CAZLNV010000034.1:0-7770 GCA_964561095.1 uncultured Muribaculaceae bacterium
CAACAGGCCCAACAGGTCCAACAGGTCCAGAAAATTTAGAAACGCTATCTATAGGTCATACAACTACTGGAAATCCCGGAACTGAAGCATTGGTATCCGAAACAATGGAAGGTAACAAACACATATTAGAATTTGTAATTCCTAGAGGATTAGATGGTTTAGATGGCATAGATGGTGAATTAGGTCCAACAGGCCCAACGGGTCCAACAGGCCCAGCCGGAACAAGTGTTAGAATATTAGGATCATATGATACATATGAGGATTTAATAGCTGAACATCCAACTGGAAATGTAGGAGACTCTTACTTAGTGGATGAAGCTTTATATGTATGGTCTGAAAATGAAAATAGATGGCAAAATGTTGGCGTTGTTAGAGGACCACAGGGGATTCAAGGAATTCAGGGTATTCAAGGAGAAACTGGTATACAGGGAGTAGAAGGTCCAATAGGCCCAACAGGTCCAGCAGGTCCAGAAAGAATACGTTCTGGATATTTTGTAACTTTTAGTGAATCTTTCCCAGAAAATGGTTTTGAAATAATTTCGGGAGCAAGAATTCCAATTAAAAGAAAAGAAGTTGATACAACTGGGTTATATGTTCTTGATCAAAATGATAACACAATACAATTCAATAAAACAGGTGCTTATAAAGTAGAGTTTGTTGTCAGTGCATATGTTCCATATCAAAACAACACGTTTAATAAAACAACAGATTTTATATCAGTAGGTTTAAGAAAAGTTGATGAAACTATAATTTTTGCTGGTGCTAGTTCGTGGGTATATAATGAATCATCAGTTCAATTAGTTGCTCAAGGGATATGCATAATAAGTGATATATCAGAGCCTATTGAGTTAGTTAATTTAACAAAAAGAAGCATCTATTTAGATACCCCAAATATTATGAATACTATAACTGACTCATACTTTATAAATGCTCCGGTTACGTTATTAATTGAATATTTAGGATAAATATAAAAGAAAAAATACAGTTTTTTCTTTTTCTATGTAATAAAACACCACATTATTTTTTAATACTTTCATATTTTAATATAGAGGTAAAAATGAATAAGTATAAAGTATGCGTATATGCAATATGTAAAAATGAAGAAAAAAATATAGATGCTTGGGTATCTTCAATGAATGAGGCAGATGAAATATATGTTTTAGATACTGGTTCAACTGATAACTCTGTTAAACTTTTAAAAAAGTTAGGAGTACATGTGACTAAAAAAGTAGTGAAACCTTGGAGGTTTGATGTGGCAAGAAATAAATCACTTGAATTATTACCTAAAGATGTTGATATATGTGTGTGTACTGATATTGATGAAAGATTTGATAAAGGTTGGAGAAGTATTTTAGAAAAATGCTGGAACAAAACAATTAATAGAGTAAGTTATAACTATAACTGGAGTTTTGATTCGTTAGGAAATCCCGCTACGAATTTCTATATAAGTAAAATACATTCAAGAAATGGGTATACTTGGATTAATGCAGTTCATGAAGTCTTAAAATATAATTTAGATAATGAGATTGAAATAATAAATGATAATATTACATTAAATCATTATCAGGATTTTAAGAAGGAAAGAACCTCATATTTACCACTTTTGGAATTGAGTGTAAAAGAAGACCCAAATAACGATAGAAACATGCATTATTTGGGTAGGGAATACATGTATCACAAAGAATGGAATAAATCTATAGATACACTAATAAAACATTTAAATTTAAAAACTTCATTGTGGAAAGATGAAAGATCTGCTTCAATGAGATACATTTCTAGGTGTTACTCAGCATTAAAAAGATATGATGAAGCAGAGTTTTGGCTAAAAAGAGCTATTGATGAGTCACCATATTTAAGAGAACCATATTTTGAAATGGGATATTTAAAGTATTCACAAAATAAATATATGGAATCAAAAGAATATTTATTAAAATGTTTAGAAATTAAAAATAAAAGTAAAACATATTTAAATGAATATTTTTCTTGGGATGGTTCTATTGAAGATATGCTAAGCATTTGCGAGTTTAATTTAAAAAAATTTAAAGAAGCATTAAAATATGCTGCAAAGGCTGCTAAATTAAAACAAAATGAAAAAAGAATAAAAGAGAATGTAAAAATAATGAAAAAATTTGTTAGCTAAAAACATTTGTTTTTAGCTTTATTTTTTTAGATAAAACTAATTTTTAAAATATTTTTTTTATCTAAAATTAACAATATTTTAAAGACGTTAAAAATTAAAAGTGTTTTATAAAAAGACGTCGTATATATTAAGTAGAGGAGGTAAAAATGAAAAAAACAATCTTTACTATTCTATTTATTTTTTTATTTATTTCAAATGTCAAATCATTGGATTGGGATAGTGAAATACCAGTAAATAAAAATATTGTTATAGAAAAAATTGAAGAACGGTATAAATGGTATAAGTTAAATAAAACAAATGAAAGAGTAGAAAATTCTATGGAAAACAATTGCGAATATTTTGAAAAAATAGAAACTACTTTTAGTGATTGGAATGAATCTATTCCAGAAGAAAAGAATAATAGAATTATAGAAAAGAAAGAAGAAGTAATTATTGATGAATATAATATTATATCTTTTGAAAACTTTTTAACCGCTAATATATCTATCAAAGAACTAAAAATTAAAAATTCTAGAAATGAAATTTTGGGATATACCATAACTGAATGCAGAAATTGTAATGCTTCATATGAAGAATATAAATATTTATATGATAATAATAGAGATACATCAGTTTCTATTACAAATAATTCAGTCATCAGATTAAAATTAGATGAAAATTGTTCTGATAATCCAAGAATAGAATTATATTATAATACTGAAGCAGTAATTTTTGGCTGGACTGTATATCTAAATTATAATAGTAGTGTTTATGTGAAAAAAATGGATTTTAATAAAGCAAATATGATTTTAAATAGTTTTCCGGTTTCTTCATATTATATAATTCCAATAACAAGCAATTGGATATATTTTGAAAATAATGTAAGAAAACTTTATCGGTATAAAGATTCTCTTGTCAGTTGTTATGATTATGAAAAAGAATATCTTGATGGATATTTTGTCAATGTAGATAATTATATCAAAGATGAATCATCAAAGATTAGTTTCTATAAATATAAAGAAGTTAATCAAATAAAAGAAAAATGTATTAAAGAAGAAAATACTATTGAAACTAATCAATTAGATGATAAAAATGATAAATTAGCTATTAATTATTCTTATAAGAAAAAATCAAAAGATTATTCTTTAATTCCTGTTTTTTTAATCGCTTTAGGTGGAATATTGATTCTTTTGGTACTTATATGCAGAAAGATGAGAAAAAATATAAAAGAGTGTCGATAGAATTATTTTTCTAGTTTTGTCGAATATGTATAAAATTAAAAAAAAATAATCTACACTTATTAGGCAGGTGAATATATGTTTAAAATAGATGTTAAATTTAAAAAAGGAGTACTTTTTATAAGAATAGAAGGTGAATTAGATGAAAAAAATTCTAAGGAATCAAGAAAATCAATAATTCCTATTTTATTAAAAAATGGTTTCAAATATGTTGTTCTTAATTTGGACGATGTTAATTATATTGACAATTACGGTATAGAGTTAATTGAAGAAATAAATAATATTGTTATGCAGTTTAATGGGAAAACAACATTAATAAAAAATAAAAAGATAGAAAAACTACTAAAAGGTACACTTGTTGAGAATATACTATATAAAGTTAAAAATGAAGCTTTAGCATTGGGGGTTTTTGAATTATGAAACAGAGTATTTATGAATTAATCGATCAGAATAAAAAACTTATTTATAAAATAGCTTCTAAATATAGTAAATATTCAGACATAGATGATTTATTTCAAGTTGGATGTATTGGTTTAATTAATGCTTATAAAAATTTTAAAGATAATTTTGATACAAAATTTTCTACTTATGCTTATAAATATATTTTGGGCGAAATTACTTCATATTTGAAAAATGACAGATTAATAAAAGTTGGAAATGAATCATCGAAAATATATAAACTTTATGAGAAGGTTAGGGATCATCTTATAAATTCAAGTAATAAAGCCCCAACAACAAAAGAGATTGCTGATTTTATTGGCATCAGTGAGTATGAATTATATAACTCTATTACAAATCATTACATAATTGAAAGTATTGATAAAGAAATTAAAGAAGATTTATCACTTCAAGATGTAATTGGTAATGATGAAAGAGAAGAATTAGATACTAAAATAGATTTATTTAATATACTTAATAAATTATCACTCGATGAACAGGAATTAATCAATTACAGATATTATAAAGATTACACTCAAAGTGAAACGGCAGAGTTGATGGGTTTATCTCAAGTACAAGTATCTAGAGCCGAAAATAAAATATTAACTAGAATGAAAAAAGAAATGATCATGTGAGAATTTCTTTTTTTAAAAACATAAAAAAATATTTTTAATTGTATTAAAAACAAATAAATTCACATAATAAAATTAGGTGATTGAGTGAATAAAAAAGAATATAAAGAATTAGTCAAAGAAAAAACTCCAAGAGAAAATGTATGGAAAAATTTAGTAATTGCATTTTTAATAGGTGGACTCATGGGCGTTTTGGGTCAGGGGATAACAGATATATTTAATAAATTATGTGGTTTTGGGATTAAAGATTCTTATATGCTTACAATGGCAGTATTAGTTATTATTTCTTCCCTACTTACAGGACTAGGCTTTTTTGACAAAATTGTTTCTTTTGCAAGAGCGGGTTTAATTGTACCAACTACAGGATTTGCACATGCAATGACAAGTGCTGCGATGGATTACAGAAAAGAAGGTTTTGTGAAAGGAATAGGTGGTAATATTTTCAAACTAACAGGAAGTATTATACTTTATGGGCTGGTATTTAGCTTTTTTACTGTCTTAGTAAAGGTGATATTTAAATGAAAAATATAAAATTTACAAATGTGTATATTAACGACTACTTTACACTTCTTGGCAGTTTAGAGCATAAGCCTACAATTGCAAAAAAAGTTGATAAAATCATTGATGAATATTATGTTAATAAAAAAACTCCCGAAGAAGGAGAAAGTGAATATCAAAATATCGTAGTTAGTGAGCTTCTTAATAAAAACAATTTTAAAGATATAGATATTGATCTAATGATTGGAGCAGATTTACAGAATCAGTTATTTGCTTCTAATTTTAATGCAATAAACTATAATATACCTTTCCTAGGAGTTTATAGCGCATGTGCAAGTTTTGTGGAAGGTTTAATTGTAGCTTCGGCACTAATACAGGCAAAAGGAATTAAAAGTTCTATTGTAGTAACTTCATCAAATAACTTAGTAACTGAAAAACAATTTAGATTTCCGATAGAATATGGAGCTGTCAAAAAGAAAGTAAATTCATTTACTTGTAGTGGTGCAGTATCAGCTATGCTAACAAATAAAAAAAGCAAAATAAAAGTGGAAAGTGCTAATATTGGTAAAATAATTGATATGGGTTGCACTGATACAAATGATATGGGTTCAGCGATGGCTCCTGGAGTAGCTGAAACACTTTATGATCATTTTATTTCGGCGGAAAGAAAGCCAAGTTATTATGATGTTATTTTAACAGGTGATTTAGGTGTATTTGGTACATTTATATTAAAAGAATATATGTTAAAAAAATATAAAATAAAATTAAATAATGTAGTTGATGCAGGAACAATTATTTATAATAATAAACCCGATTCAGATTTTGCAGGTGCTTCAGGCCCAGTGTGTGCCCCTTTAGTGCTGTTCTCAGATTTAATTAAAAAATATAAAAAAATATTAGTAGTCGCAAGTGGTTCACTTCATTCATGTGTAAGTGCTAACTTAAAAAAACAAATACCTGGCGTTGGGCACGCTATTAGTCTGGAGGTGTTAGAATGATTTACTTAAATGCATTCTTATTTTGCGGAATAATATGCTTTTTAGGAGAAATTGTATTAGAAAAAACAAAACTAACACCCGGACATTTAAATACTATCCTTGTAATAATAGGCGCAATATTAACTGGATTTGGTTACTATGACAAATTTATTCTCTGGGCAGGAGCTGGGGCTACCGTACCAATTACAAATTTTGGACAGTTATTAGTAAGTGGGGCACTTGATGGTTATACTACTGACGGATTTATAGGGATATTAAAGGGTTTATTTGTCAATGCATCTGCTGGGCTTTCAGTAACTATTATTTCAGCTTTTTTAGTAACATTATTCTTTAAACCTAAAAACTAAAAAGTGACTTTTTAGTTTTTATTTGATAAAATCTATTATGTGAGGTCATGAGTATGCAAAAGTTTTTAATAAACGATTTTGAAGGTCCATTAGATTTGTTATTACATTTATTAAAACAATCAAAAATGAATATATATGAAATTAATATTGTTGATATTACTCATCAATATATTGAATTTATACATTCTATGGAAAAAATGAATTTAGATGTAGCTAGTGAATATCTTGTAATGGCCGCAGAATTAATCGAAATGAAAAGTAAATATTTACTTCCTAAAAAAGAAACTGAAGAAGATAATTATGAAGAAAATCCGGAAGATGAATTAAAAAGAAGATTACTTGAGTACCAAACTTACAAAGAAAGCGTTAATAAATTTAAAGAGTTAGAAAGTAACAGGCATGAAGTATATACTAAAAGTCCCGAAAAAATTAATGAACTTACTGATTCAAAAATAACAAATAGTGATAACACAAGTGTATTTGATTTATTAAATGCTTTAGAACGAGTAATGGAAAGACTTGAATATAATAAACCAATGACAACAAAAATAACTAGAAAAGAGTTGTCAGTAGGAGAAAGAATTGTTAAAATAAGAGATATATTAAAAACAAAAAAGAAAGTAAGATTTGAAGAACTATTTGATAATGTTAATAGAGAATATGTAATAGTAACATTTTTATCAATATTAACAATGGCAAGAGATAATGAAATAAAACTTACACAAAAAAATAATTTTGGAGAAATCTATTTAGAAAGAGTTGATTAATATGAATTTAGAGGGTATTTTAGAAGGAGTTTTATTTGCGGTTGGCGATGAAGGAATCTCATTAAGTGAATTAGTAAAAATAATAGATAAACCGGAAGAAGAAATTAAAGAAACGCTTATTAAATTAAGAAAGAAGTATGAAAGTGAAGAAAGAGGAATTAGGATATCTTTTTTGGGTAATACTTTTAAGTTAACAACAAAAAAAGAACATAAAGAATATTTTGAAAAACTATTGATTGATTCAAGAACCTATTCCCTATCAAATGCAGCTTTAGAAACTTTAGCAATAATTGCTTATAATGAACCAATAACAAGAATTAAAATAGATGAAATAAGAGGAGTTAATACTTCTGGAGTTATTAGAAAATTAGTTGCAATGAACTTTGTAAAAGAATGTGGCAAAGCAGATACAATAGGTAAACCTAACCTTTACAAAACAACTAATGATTTTTTAGATTATTTTGGGCTTGCCACAAAAGAAGATTTACCAAAATTGCAGGAAAAAACATGTGCGACTGATGATGAAAAAGAATTATATACTTCAACTTATAAAGAAATGTAGTAATTATATCAATAAAATGCTATAATTACTTTACTGCTCGCATGGCGGAATAGGTAGACGCACTGGACTCAAAATCCAGCGATAGTGATATCATGAGAGTTCGACTCTCTCTGCGAGCACCATAAAGACTATTAACTTAAATAAATATTTAAGTTTTTTTGTGTTATAATT
>CAZLNV010000035.1:0-7602 GCA_964561095.1 uncultured Muribaculaceae bacterium
AAGGACCAGATTTTCCAACTGGAGCAACTATATTAGGAAATAGTGGAATAAAACAAGCTTATGAAACAGGAAGGGGCACTATTACTATAAGAAGTAAAGCAGTAATAGAGGAAAAAAATGATAAGCAATATATAATAATAGATGAAGTTCCATATGGAGTTAATACATTAGATTTAAAAAACAAAGTAGCAGAACTTGTTCATAATAAAATAATCGATGGAATATCAGATTATCATACAGATTTAAAAAATGGTGTTAAAATTACTATTACTTTAAAAAGAGATGCAAATGCTCAAGTTGTACTAAATAATTTATATAAGCATACACAATTTCAGACAACTTTTGGTATTATATTTCTTATGCTAGATAACGGAGTTCCAAAAACACTTGGACTTAAAAGTATAATATCTAAGTATATAGATTATCAAAAAGAAATAATATATAGAAGGACAAAATTTGAGTTAGATAAAGCTGAAAAAAGAGTCCATATATTAGAAGGATTAAAAATAGCCTTAGATAATATTGACGAAGTAATAAAAATAATAAAAAGCGCTGAAAGCGATGAAATAGCAAAAAATAATTTAATTTCTAAATTTAGACTAACTGAGATACAAACAGATGCAATTTTAGAAATGAAATTACGTAGGTTAACAGGACTAGAAAGAGATAAAATAGAAAATGAATTAAAAGATTTACTAAAAGCAATAGCTGAATATAAGTCAATCCTTGAAAGTGAAGAAAAAGTATATGCTATTATTAGATCTGAATTATTAGAAATTAAAGATAAATATGCAGATGCAAGAAAAACTTCTATTGATATGACAGCAATAGATTATATTGAGGATGAATCTTTAATTCCTGTAGAAAATTCAATTGTAACAATAACAAATAAAAATTATATAAAAAGATTAAGCGCTGATACTTATAGAACTCAAAATAGAGGTGGAACCGGAATAAAAGGAATAACTACAAATGATGAAGATTTTGTTAAACAAATATTAACAGTTTCAACACATGACTATATATTATTCTTTTCTAATAAAGGAAAAGTTTATAGATTAAAAGGTTATGAAATACCATCATTTTCAAGAAACTCTAAAGGATTACCTTTAATAAATTTATTACAAATAGAAAAAGGCGAAAGTATTAATACAATAGTAAAAGTTGAAAAAGATAACAAGTACAAATGTTTGATATTTGCAACTAAGAAAGGTATTGTTAAACGCACTTTAATAGAAGATTTTGATAAAATAAGACAAACCGGAAAAATAGCTATTTCTTTAAAAGAAAATGATGAACTAATATCTGTTAAAAAAACATATGGTGATGATCAAATACTTATGTGTTCTCATAAGGGCCGTATGGTAAGATTTAATGAATCTGAAATAAGAATTATGGGAAGAACGGCAACGGGTGTAAGAGGAATTAATTTAAAAGCAGACGATGTATGTATATCTATGGAAATTTCTCAAACCGGAAAAGAAATATTAGTTATAACTGAAAAAGGATATGGTAAAAAAACATCAGTTGAAGAATATAGAGAGACTAAAAGAGGAAGCAAAGGTGTTAAAACCATAAATGTTACAGAAAAAAATGGTGATGTAATTGGATTTAAATCTGTTGATGATGAACAAGATTTAATAATTATTACAAATTTAGGAGTTGTTATAAGATTAGATATATCAAAAATTTCTAAAATGGGAAGAGTAACACAAGGAGTAAAATTAATTAATTTAAAAGATAACAATGTTGTATCTTCAATATCAATTGTCCAGAAAGAAGAAATATTAGAAGATTCAGAAGCATAAAAAATAAGTATAATGTTCCACGTGGAACATTATATTTTTATAAATTATTTCCCGGGAAATAATTTATATATGTTTCACGTGAAACATATATAAAAATTAAGTTGCAATATAAAATAAAATAAAATATAATATTGTTGCACAACAAATGTTGCAAAACCAGGTCAGAATCGGAAGATAGCAGCCTTAATGCTCCACATTTGTGTGTGCTTTTTTTAAGGAGTAAAAAATATGGAAGAATATATAATAGAAGAATTAAAAAAATTATCAAATAAAGCTTACAAAAATGGTGAAGTTCCTGTAGGCTGTGTAATAGTAAAAGATAATAAAATAATAGCAAAGGCTTATAATAAAAGAGAAACAAAAAAAAATCCAATTTTGCACGCAGAAATTATGGCAATTATCAAAGCTTGTAAAAAAGAAAAAAATTGGAGACTTGATGACTGTCAAATGTATGTGACGTTAGAACCGTGCAATATGTGCAAAGAAATAATAAAAGAAACAAGAATCAATAAAGTTGTTTACATTTTAAAAAGTAAAGTCAGCAAGAAAACACTGACAAAATATAAAAAATGTGATATACAAGATGAATATTTTGAAAAAAAATTATTATCTTTTTTTAAACAAAAAAGATAGTTTTTTTCTCGTTAAATAGATGATATAATCTTATTAACAACTTATAATTACAAAGTGGGGTGAAATAATGAGTTATTTGGCATTATATAGAAAATATAGACCATCAATGTTTAAAGATGTTATTGGACAAGAAGCTATTGTAAAGACATTAAAAAATTCTGTAAAGTCTGGTAATATTAATCATGCTTTTTTATTTAGCGGCCCAAGGGGGACAGGAAAAACAAGTGTGGCAAAAATTTTTTCTAGAGCTATTAATTGTGTTAATCCTGTTGATGGAGATAGATGCGAAAAATGTGAAATGTGTAAAGCTATTTCAGAAAACGATATGGATATAATAGAAATAGATGCAGCTAGTAATAATGGCGTTGATGAAATAAGAGAAATAAGAAACAATGTTAAATTGGTCCCAACAGTTGGAAAATATAAAATATATATAATTGATGAAGTTCATATGCTTTCAATTGGGGCTTTCAATGCCTTATTAAAAACCTTAGAAGAACCACCGGAGCATGCAATTTTTATATTAGCAACAACAGAAATACAAAAAATACCTTTAACAATTATTTCTAGATGCCAGAGGTTTGATTTTAAAAAAGTTACTCCATCTGTTCTTAGTAAATTGCTAAAGAAAATTGCAGCAAAAGAAAACAAGGAAGTGTCTGATGATGTTATCGAGTTAATATCCGAAACATCAGATGGTGGGGTAAGAGATGCAATTAATCTCTTAGATCAATTGTTAACAAATTGCCTTGATAACCCAACAATTAATGATATATATTCACTAAATGGCGATGTGCCAGAAGTAACAATCGAACAATTGTTTGTTAATGTGGCTGAAGGTAATATCCCGGCGGTGTTGAACACAATTAATGAATTCTATAATGCTGGTAAAAATTTAAATTCCATAGCAGAAAGACTTTTGTTATTAGTAAAAGATATAAATATTAACAACAACGTAAAGAATTATTTTAAAAAAGAAAAGAGAGAAAAATTAGAAAAGTTTAAAAATCTTTCAAATTATGAAACAAATATAATAATAAAAAGAATGCTTGATATGATAGGAGAGTTGAAGAAAACAACAAATCAAAAAATAATATTTGAAATAATGATGCTAGAAATTATAGAAAATTTAAAAAAAGAAGATAAAGAAGAAAATATTATTGAAGAAATATCGGAAAATATAAGAGAAAAAAGTGTTGAAAAGATACCGGAAAGATTAGAAATTATTTCCCGGGAAATAATTTTGATTAGAATAAACAATACTTTAGCCGAAGCAAATAAAGAGTGCTTAGCTAATTATAGAGAAAAAATGAATATTTTAAATGAATATCTTGCAAATAAGAAATATAATAAAGTAGCTAATATATTAATGTCAGGTAATTTGATAGTTGCATCTAATAATCATCTTATGTTTGAATACAAAAAAGACTTGGAAATAAATTTATTTTATAAAAATATTAAATTAATAGAGAAATTACTTAATGAAATACTGAAATTAAAATGTAAGGCAGTTGCAGTAAGCCAGATGGAATGGAATACAACAAAAAAAGAATATGTTCAAAATAAAAAAAATGGTATAATATATAAGTTACAGGAAGAACCAAAAATCGAAGAAAAAATAATACATGATGATAAAGCTATAAACATTTTTGGTGAAGAAAGCATAGATATAAAATAAGGAGGAAATTATGAATATGCAGAACCTATTAGCACAAGCTAAAAAATTGCAGGGAGATATGGAAAAAATTTCTAAGGAAATTGAAAGTACAACATATGTTGGAGAAAATAGTGGAGTAAAGGTTGAAATAAATGGTAAATATGAGGTTTTAAAAATAGATATTAAAAATGAAGAAACTTTAAAGGACAAGGAATTGGTTGAAGATATGATTCTTTTGGCAACTAATGAAGCATTAGAAAAAATAAAGAAAGACAAAGATGAAAAGTTAGGTAAATATACAAATGGTTTAGGGGGATTGTTTTAGACTATGAATTATCCAAAAGTATTTGAAGATTTAATGGAAGATTTTAAAAAACTACCTGGTATAGGTGAAAAAACAGCAGAAAGATTTGTATATAAAATAGAATCTTTATCTAAAGAAGAAATTGGAGAATTTTCGGAAGACTTAAAAAATTTTAAATCTAAAATTTGTAAATGTAAAACCTGTGGAATTATAACCGATAAAGAAGAATGTGATTTATGCTCTTCTAAAACTCGCAATAATTCTATAATATGTGTAGTAGAAGATTCAAAAAATGCCTTTCTATTTGAAAAAAGTGGAAATTATAATGGAAAATATCACATTTTAAATGGGCTTATTAACCCAATTGAAGATATTAATCCAGAGGATATAAATATGTTTTCACTTGTTAACAAAAGATTGGACGAAAATGTAAAAGAAATAATAATCGCTTTGTCACCATCTATAGAAGGTGAAACGACATCACTATATTTACAAAAATTATTAGAAAAAAAGAATATTAAGATTTCGAGATTATCATATGGGATTCCAATGGGTTCGGATATTGAATATTTGGATCCTTTAATGGTAAGTAAAGCACTTGAAGATAGAAAATATATAGAATAAAAATCATATATTAACAATATTTTTTATTAGGTGAACAAATAAGATGAAGAAAATAATGTTAATAATAAAAAGAATCGTGATGGGATTATGTATGTTATATACTTTTAATATTTTGGTAAGTAAAACGGGTTTGATAATTCCTATTAATACATATTCAATATTATTAGTCACTATATTAGATATTCCAGGAATAATCCTATTATTAATATTAAAAAAATTTTTAATATAGATCTTAAGAGGTAAAAATGAGTATTGATTCAATAGAAAAATATTTTAGAAAAAATATGTTAAGTGGGACAATTGGACATGCTTACTTATTTTCTAATACCAATTATCAAAATGTTCAGAATTTGTTTAATGAAATAATAAAAAAATATATTTTTAACGGTAAATTAGAAACGAACCTTAATCCTGATTTTTACTTAATTGAACCCGAAAAGGGTGTAATAAAAAAAGAAAAAATAATTGAACTAGAACAAGAAATAATGAAGACATCTCAAACAAATAATAAGAAATTGTACATTATTAATGAATGTGAAAAATTAAATAATTATTCTGCAAATAGTTTATTAAAAACTTTGGAAGAGCCAAGCAAAAATGTTTATGCATTCTTATTTACGGAAAACATTGAAAAAGTGTTTCCAACAATAAAATCAAGGTGTCAAATAATATATTGTGATAATAAAGAAAAAGTGGAATTGTGTGATGATGAAGTAATCAATAAAAGCATTTTAATGATTCAAAAAATAGAAGAGCATCAAATAAAAGTAATTGCTTATAACGCTAAAGATTTTTACAAATCTTTTGATAAAGAAGATTTAAAAAAAGTATTAAATGTAGTAGAATATTTTTATAAAGACTGCATTAATGAATTAAATAATATGGAACTAGAGTACTTTGAAGATTATAAGAATTTAATAGAAAAAGTATTAGAAAAAAATAAAGAAGATAAAATAATAAGAAAAATAATAATAATAAGTAGAAATTTGAGCTTATTAGAGTATAATTTAAATTTAAATGCATTTATGGACAAGTTATTAATAGAAATAGGGAGAGTATGATATGGCAAAGGTTGTTGGAATAGAATTTAAAAGCAAAGGTAAAATATACTATTTTGATTTAAATAATGTTGAATTGAATGATGAAACAGAAGTAATTGTTGAAACAGAAAAAGGTTTAGAATATGGTAACATAGTGATATTTAATGAAAATATAAAAAGTGTACCAGAAAATATAGAATTATCAAAAGTAATAAGAGTTGCTACAAAATCAGATAAAAAGATTTATGAAAAAAACAAGAAAGATTCAGAAAAGGCAATAGAAAATGCTACTAGGATAGCTAAAGATTTAGGACTTTCAATGACATTTGTAGACTCAAATTTTAGTTTTGAAAGAAATCAATTAATGTTATATTTTATATCTGATAACAGGGTGGATTTTAGGGATTTAGCAAGGCAATTAGCAGGTATATATAAAACAAGAATTGAATTAAGACAAATTGGAGTAAGAGATAAGGCAAAAGAAGTTTCAGGATTAGGTCAATGTGGGAGAAAATTATGCTGTTCAAGTTTTTTGAAAGATTTAGATTCTGTGACAATAGCAATGGCAAAAAATCAAAACATTGTATTAAATCCAAATAAAATTAATGGTCAATGTGGAAGACTTTTGTGTTGTTTTAATTATGAAGATGAATTATACAGAGAAAATAGAAAATATATGCCAGAGTTGGGAGAAAAAGTTGACACTGATTTTGGAGAAGGAACCGTTATTTTTATAGATATACCAAACAAAAAATTTATTGTAAACATTCCGGATCATGGTAAAGAAATAATAAAAATAAAAAACAAGTGTGAAGAATGTGAAAAATGTAATAAATGATTTAGTAGGATATAAAAATTTAAAAATAGTGCAATGTAATGAATATTTTAATTTTAGTTTGGATTCAGTTCTTCTTCCAAACTTTATTGAATTAAAGGAAAATGTAAAAAACATTTTAGATTTAGGCACTGGTAATGCTCCAATTCCTTTAATATTATCAACAAAAACTAAAGAAAAAATTATAGGAATTGAAATTCAAAAAGAAATATATGATTTGGCAATCGAATCGGTAAAGTTAAATAAATTAGAAAAACAGATAGAAATTAAAAATATAGACATAAAAGATTTACTAAATTATTATAAATCAGAATCTTTTGATTTAATTTGTTCTAACCCACCATATTTTAAAAAAGTTGAAACAAGCATTGTTAATAATAATAATGTAAAAACTAATGCAAGGCATGAAACATTAATAACTTTAGAAGAATTGGTTAATATATCTAGCAAATTGTTAAAAAATAAAGGTGCGCTAGCTTTAGTACACAGAACAGAGCGCTTGGCAGAAATTGTGGAAATTTTAAAAGCAAATAAGTTAGAAGCAAAAAGAATTAAGTTTATATATCCTAAAAAGAATTCTAACTCTAATTTAGTATTAATTGAAGCAATAAAGAATGCTAATATAGGAGTGAAAGTGTTAGAACCTTTAATTGTTCACGATGAAAATGGAAATTATACAAAAGAAGTATTAGAATTATTTC
>CAZLNV010000036.1:0-7485 GCA_964561095.1 uncultured Muribaculaceae bacterium
TATGGAAGCATTTATTCATAATTTAAATACAATGCATAGTAGAGCTGGAGCCCAAGTTCCATTTAGTTCTGTTAATTTTGGAACAGATATTTCACCAGAAGGAAGAATGGTTATTAAAAATTATCTTTTAGCGGCTGATGCAGGGTTAGGTAGAGGAGAAACTCCAATATTCCCAATATCAATATTTAAAGTTAAGGAAGGTGTTAATTATAATCCAGAGGATCCAAGTTATGATTTATTCAAGCTTGTAATGAAAGTTTCTGCTAAAAGACTATTTCCTAATTTCTCATTTATGGATGCAACGTTTAATAAAGCTGCATACAAAGGAGATTATAATACTGAAGTAGCTTATATGGGATGCAGAACTAGAGTTATTGGTAATGTAGTAGATCCTGAAAAGGCAGTAACTGCAGGAAGAGGAAATTTATCATTTACTTCTATTAACTTACCAAGACTAGGTATTAAGTATGGAATTTGTACTGGAGAGAGAGCTAAAGCTGATTGGAAAGGTTTCTATAAAGAATTTGATGAACTATTAGAATTGGTAAAAGGACAATTATTGCAAAGATTTGAAGTACAATGCTCAAAATACAAAACAAATTTTAAATTTTTACTTGGTCAAGGAGTATGGATAGATAGTGAAAAGTTAGATGATGCTAGTAGACTTAGAAAAGTATGGAAGCATGGTACATTATCAATTGGATTTATAGGATTAGCAGAGTGTTTAAAAGCTATGACTGGACAGCATCATGGGGAAAGTGATGAGTCTCAAAAAATAGGACTAGAAATTATTTCTCATATGAGAGAAATGTGTGATAAATTTGCAAAGGAAGAAAATTTGAACTTTACATGTTTGGCTACACCGGCTGAAGGATTAAGTGGAAGATTCACTGCAATAGACAAATCAATTTATGGAGTGATAAAAGGAGTTACTGATAGAGAATATTATACAAATTCATTTCATGTTCCGGTATATTACAAAACAAGTGTGGCAGATAAAATTAAAAAAGAAGGACCATACCACAAGTTTACAAATGCCGGACATATTAGCTACATAGAATTAGATGGAGATACAACAAACAATTTAGCAGCATTTGAGCGTGTAGTTAGATTAATGAAAGAAAATGATATTGGATATGGCGCAATAAATCACCCAGTTGATAGGGATCCAGTATGCGGATATACTGGCGTTATAAATGACACATGCCCTAATTGTGGAAGACATGAAGATGATGAACCATTCGAAAGAATTAGAAGAATAACAGGATATTTAGTAGGAACTGTTGACAGATTTAATAATAGTAAGAAAGCTGAAGTAAAAGATAGAGTAAAGCACTCAATGTCTTTAAAGGATACGCAAAAATAGGAGGTCAAATATGAAAGCAAGATTAGCTGGTCCAATTGAAACCGATAGTATTGTAGATGGTGAAGGACTTAGAACGGTCATTTGGATGCAGGGTTGCTCTCATAATTGTCTAGCATGCCATAATCCTGAAACACATGATTTTAATGGTGGAGTAGAAGTAGACATCGAAGATATCTTTAAAAAACTATCCACTATTAATAACCAGTCAGGAATAACCCTTAGCGGAGGTGATCCGCTTGCCCAGCCCGAAGCATCTCTTTATATCTCAAAGTTTGCTCATTCTATTGGTTTAACAGTATGGTGCTACACTGGATATACATTTGAGGAACTAATTAAAATTTCAATTAGAAAACCTATATATTTAGAACTATTAAAAAACGTTGATGTTTTAATAGATGGAAAGTTTGAACTTGAAAATAAAAGTTATAATTGCATATACAGAGGTTCAACAAATCAAAGAATTATAGATGTTAAAGCATCTTTGAAAAAAAATAAAACTATTCTAAAAGAAGAATATTACAAAGTAGATAAGCAAAAACAAAAGAAATTTATATTTATTTAATATAAATTTGAATTATTGATAAAAGTTAGTAAAAAAAACAATCAAAAACTATATTAAAATTAAATCTTGGTATAGTTTTTTATATTGAGTAGTAATTTTACTCATTTGTCTGTTACCTCCTTATGTGATAGTATTCATCTGCAAAGGAAATGCGAATGAACTATTATAATGAAATAAGAAAAGAATTAATAAATAATGAAGTCTATAAAAAAGTAAAAGATTATTCAAAGAATAAAAGTGACTTAAATACTTATTATAATGTTGGTAAACTATTAATTGAAGCACAAGGAGGAGAAGCAAGGGCTAAATATGGAGATGTTTTAATAAAAAAATATTCTAATAAGTTGACTAAAAAACTAGGAAAAAAATATAGTTATCGAAATTTAATGAATATGAGAAAGTTTTATATTTTATTTAAAAATGGAATTGTGAACGCATTGCGTTCACAATTGACATGGACACATTATAGAGTATTATTATCAATTAAAGACATTAATAAAATTAATTATTATATTAACATTTCTATAGAGCAAAACTTATGTTATAGAGAACTGAGAAATAGAATAAAAAATAATGAATATGAAAGATTAGATGATAAAACTAAAGAGAAACTAATAAGTAAAGAAGAATCTAGCATAGAAGACTTTATAAAGAATCCAATAATAATAAAAAATAAAGGTAATTATAAAGAGGTAACAGAGAAAGTATTAAAGGAGTTAATGCTAAAGGATATTGTTCTATTTATGAAAGAACTTGGAAGTGGATTTAGTTTTATAGATAGTGAATATAAGATAAAGCTAGGTGAAAGACATAACTACATAGATATACTATTATTTAATTATGTTTATAATTGTTTTGCAGTAATTGAATTAAAAGTAACAGAATTAAAAGCAGAACACATAGGTCAAATAAAAAAATATATGAATTATATAGATAAGAATGTGAAATCATCAATGCAAAGTAATGCTATAGGAATAATAATATGTAAGAAAGATAATAAATTTGTAATGGAATACTGTAGCGATGAAAGGGTACTTTTTAAAGAATATATTTTAAAGTAATTACCAAAATAAACCTTTGAAACTTGCGGGGTAATAATTATTATGATATTATTAATGTATAGTAGAAATAATGGAAAAATATTTAGAGATTTTTTTATGGGCATATCAAAAAGTCAAAAAATTAAAATAATAATATTAATTACTTTAATGCTTGTAACAGCAGTTGCAGGAGTAACATATGCATATTTTTCGATTAATGTAACGGGAAATGAAGATGCAAGCAGTATAAGTGTAACTACAGCAAATTTATCACTTGCATACATAGATGGGAATTTGATAACAATAAGTAATATATATCCCGGATGTAGTGCAACAAAAACATTTACAATAAATAACACAGGAAATGCGACAGCGCATTATGATATACAAATAAAAGATGTGTATAGTACATTTAGCAATGATGAATTTATATATACTTTAACAAGTACAAATGGTGGGGCATCAATAACAACAGAAAGAGTAATGCCAAATAATGATACATCAATTGTAACAAAAGTATCAATTAATGCAGGAGTAAGTCAAGTATATACACTAAGAGTATTGTTTAAAGAAATGGGATATGCGCAAGACTACAACCAAGGTGTAATATACAGGGCAAAGATACAAATAATAAGTCCATATACATATACAAACGATGGGGTACAGGATATTACATTACAAAATAGAATATTATTAGATAATGAAATATATCCAGATTCTGTAGCAAGTAAGTATGTAACAAGTACAGGAATAAATTATGCTAACACATCAGACTATGCATATACAACATATAAAACAACAATAGAAACAGTATCACTTACAAGTTCATCAAATAAATACTTGGCAACAAATTTCGAATATTATGGAGATGCAGGTTCATTTCAATTAACTGGTACAAAATCTGACTCGCAAACATATTCATCATCAAATATAGGAAAGTACACGGCAAACAATAACACATTTCTAAGTGACACCGCAGCCCCGCTATATAAGATATTAGAAGTGGATGGTTCAACCGTAACGAAAGCGGTGGTATATACACCAATAGAAGATAAAACAACATGGAATGGATACGGACTATATAGTACAAGTACAAATACAGATACAACATGTGAAACGAATGACCCAACATATGTGAGTAGTGGAGTTTGTAATACATATTTTTTTAGAGGCGACGTAAGAAATAATTATGTAATGTTTGCTGGAACACTATGGAGAATAGTGAGAATAAATGAAGACGGATCGATAAGAATAATAAAGCAAACTTCAGATGGTTCATCAAAATATATAAGCACTATTTGAACAGTTGCAATGTACACAGGGTATATGTATGGAACTAGTAGTTCACCATATACAAACACAGAAGACTCCACAATAAAAGATGCGCTAGAGCAAAGTTGGAATAACAATTTAAAGAGTTACTCAAGTTACTTATACGATGCGGGATTCTGTAATGATAGGGAAATAGACTCAACAAATGGAAATACAATATTTTATAAAACACGATATAGATTATATTTAAACAAAATGCCACAATATTTATGTCCAAATAAAGGAAGAGACCTATTTACAGTAAGTGGAAACAGTATAGGGAACGCGTCATTACTTACAGGAAGTATAACCAACGCAACAGGACCAATAGGATTAATAAGTGTAGATGAAGTGGCGTATGCTGGAGGAGTATTCTATAAAGACAGTAGATATTATTTAAATAATAACTCGCGTTTTTGGACTTCCTCACCGATTGTTTTCAATGGAACTTATTCCTTTGTGTGGTATGTGTATCCGCCCGGCTTGTTGAATAGCGCTTATGTTACTGGTACTTTCGGCGTGCGTCCTTTAGTCTCTCTTGACCCTAGTACTTTAGTGCTAGGAGGCTCTGGAACTTTAGAAGACCCATACATCATAACAAATGGTGGCTCTTGGGTGAGCAGATAATTTTGCAATTATATATAAATTAAATTATTAACAAATAAAAACAATTAAAACTATGCTAAATTTAAATATTGTGTAGTTTTAATTTTTTTGTAATAATGTGCCTTGCAAGAAGATAATATGAATTATTATATTAAAATAACAAAGCTTGCAATTTTTTTGTAAAATTTTAGCAATCAGGTATTGACATTGCTAAAATTGAATACTATAATAATGTTAGCACTTTTAAAGAAAGAGTGCTAAGGAGGTAAATGTGACAAATTCAAGACAAAATGAAATTCTTAAATCTATTATTGAAGAATATGTTAAAACTGCAAGACCCGTAAGTTCTAAAAGTTTATGTAAGAAGTTTAAATGTTCTTCAGCAACTATTAGGAATGATATGGCTGATTTAGAAAATCTAGGTTACTTGGAAAAAACGCATATATCTTCTGGACGTATTCCAGCAGAGAAGGGTTATCGCTTTTATGTTGATTTTTTAATGGAACCAAAAAATATATCTGGTGATGATATGCTTAAACTTCAAACAATTTTTTCTAATTCTCAATTAGATTTAAATGATGCGATTAGTAAAAGTTTGGAGATTATAGCTGACTTAACCAATTATACTTCTGTGGTTTTAGGTTCATCTTCAAAAGATAACAAATTAAAAAAAGTTGAAGTTATTCCAATTGATGAAAATAGGATAATAGCGATAGTAATTACTGATAAGTGTCATGTTGAGAACAAAGAAGTAAAATTATCTGAAAAAATTGATTCTAAAGAAGTAATGAAAACCACTGAACTATTAAATAAAATGTTAATAGGTACACCACTTGATCAAGTAGGATACAAGTTAGAGTATGAGATAAAACCAGTAATTTCTAATTATGTTAAGAATTATGAGGTTTTATATAATGCATTTTATGAAGCATTGAGCAACTTTTCTGATGAGAAAATTGTGAAATTTAGTGGAAAAACCAATATATTAAAACAACCAGAATTTGATAAGGTCGATGATGTTAAAAACATTATAAGTAAATTTGAAAGCAAAGATATAGTGAGTAGGATTGAAGGTACTGATGATGAGGTTAAAGTGTATATTGGACATGAAAATGAATTTGATGATAATGTTACAGTTATTAAAACAAAATATAAGACAGGTTCAACTGAAGGAACTATTGCAGTAATTGGACCCAAGAGAATGGAATATGAAAGAGTGGTAACACTACTTGAATATATAAAAGAAAACATTGAAAGGAAGCATAATGAAAAATAAAAAGCAAAAAAAAGAGACATGTAATTGTGAAGAACATTGTAATTGTAGTGGTGAATGCAATTGTAAAGAAAATAATTCTGTAGAAGAACTTCAAGATAAATATTTAAGATTGCAAGCTGAATACATAAATTTTAAAAATAGAATGAGTGTTGAAGTAGGAAATTTATTAAAATATGAAGGTGAGAGTTTAATTAAAGAAATTTTACCGATAGTAGATAATTTTGAAAGAGCTATTATGATGGACAATGATGATTTATCTGACGAAGTGAGTAAATTCTTAAGTGGATTTAAAATGATATATACATCTTTAGTTACTATATTGGAAAATATGGAAGTAAAAGTTATAGATGCTTTGGGAAAAGAATTTGATCCAGTTTATATGGATGCTGTCTTAACTGAGCATGATGTGGAAAAACCTGAAAATGTGGTTTTAGAAGTTTTAACTAAAGGCTATATTTATAAGGATAAAGTTATAAGAGTAGCTATGGTTAAGGTGAATAAATAATGGATAAAAGAGTAGAACTTCAAAAATTATTAGCTTCTTTAATGGCTATTGAGTTTAGTTTAGATCCTTATGGAGACCATTGGGGTATAGATGACTTGTTAGAAAGAAATATAGAATACGATGAGCAAGCAGAAGATTGCAAGTTTTACATGAATCTTAAATTAATAAAATTATTAAACGAAGGATATACTGAAGATGAAATATTAGAAATGATTAATGATATTAGCGTTGAAGGTATGGAAAGCTTATCAGCAGATAAGCAAAAATATGTTATAGATGAAACAAAAAAATTAGTTATGAAAAGAAAGGAAATTTTAAATTATGAATAATAAAATAATAGGAATCGATTTAGGTACTACAAATAGTTGTGTAGCTGTATTAGAGGGTGGAGAAGCAAAAATAATTCCAAATGCAGAAGGAAATAGAACTACTCCATCAGTAGTATCATATAAAAATGGAGAAATTAGAGTAGGAGATGTGGCTAAAAGAGAAAGCCAAACATCAACAGATGTTATTAGTTCTATTAAAAGATTAATGGGAACTAATGAAAAAGTAAGTGCAAACGGAAGAGAATACACACCTCAGGAAGTAAGCGCACAAATATTAATGAATTTGCGCCAAAGCGCAGAAGCTTATTTAGGAAGTGAAGTTAAAAGAGCTGTTATTACAGTTCCAGCATATTTTAATGATGCTCAAAGACAAGCAACAAAAGATGCAGGAAAAATAGCCGGCTTAGAAGTAGAAAGAATTATAAATGAACCAACAGCAGCAGCTTTAGCATATGGACTTGATAAACAAGATAAAATGCAAAAAGTATTA
>CAZLNV010000037.1:0-6924 GCA_964561095.1 uncultured Muribaculaceae bacterium
TATTTGCTTCCTTCTAACTTGTTAATTAAATCAATTTTAAACATCTCTTTTTGAGCATTTGCTTTAGAAATCATTATTCCTTTATAAGCAGTTAATTCTGTTTTATGTCCATCCATTAGAATATCTTTTGGCTCTAATGAGTTTAACATAACAGTATTTTCACTTTTATAAACTGTGTAACTTAACTTAACTTCACCATACACCTTAACGAATAAATTATCTGTTGGAAGTTTTAATTCATATGTTTCGGTTTGCTCATGCTTATTTATAGATGTTAATTCACCTACAAATTCACCAGCTCTTAGTTTTGGATAAAAATCAAAAACTAATCTTTTATACGCCATCATATTATATTTTTTTAAACTTCTCTCTAATTTCTTAAAATAATTTTCATCAAGATAATCCAATAAAAATCTACTTCTCATCTTAAACAAACCCCCTTTAAGATTAGTGGTATAATTATACAACATTTGGTGCGGATTGTCAAGTTTTATCATCTCTCCTTATTAGAAAATAGTCTTATCTTCTATTTCTTTTTCCAATTTAGAAACGAAATCTTCAATAGATATATTAATTGTTTCTTCACTTCCCCTTAATCTATAACTAATTGTATCAGATTCTTTTTCTTTGTCTCCAATAATTAAAGTATAAGGATTTTTCTTTATAACAGATTCTCTCATTTTATATCCAAGTTTTTCATCTCTATTATCAACTTCTACTCTAATATTATGTTTTAATAATTCTTCTTTTATACAATTAGCATAATTTTCGTGAAATTCATTGTTAACAGGTATAATATTTACTTGTACTGGATTTAGCCAAAGCGGAAAAGCACCAGCAAAGTGTTCAGTAATAACTCCAATAAACCTTTCAAATGAGCCAAATAAAGCTCTATGAACCATTACTGGTCTTTGTTTACTTCCATCTTGTTCTATATATGTTAAATCAAATCTTTCTGGTAAATTCATATCCAATTGAATTGTTCCACACTGCCAAATTCTGCCCAATGCATCTTTTAATTTAAAATCTAATTTTGGGCCATAAAAAGCTCCATCTCCGGGATTAATCTTATAAGCAAATCCGGCTAGTGAACAAGCTTCGGCTAAAGCTTCTTCTGCTTTATCCCAAACCTCTATTTCTCCTATATATTTATCTTCAGGTCTAGTAGATAACTCAATAGTGAAATCTAAGTTAAACACGCTATAAACCTCTTTATATAACCTAATTACATTTGCTATCTCTTCTTTTATTTGATTTTTTGTCATAAATATATGAGCATCATCTTGAGTAAATACTCTTACTCTGAATAATCCGCTTAATGCCCCACTTGCTTCATGGCGATGAACCATACCAAGTTCACCCAAACGAAGTGGAAATTCTTTATATGAATGAATGCTATTTTTATATACTAGCATTCCACCAGGACAATTCATTGGCTTAATAGCAAACTCTGATTCATCAATTACTGAAGTATACATATTTTCTCTATAATTCATCCAATGGCCTGATATCTCCCATAGCTCTTTATTAAGCATTATAGGTGTTTGAATAAACTCATATCCATGTTTAGTGTGTACATTATACCAATAGTTTTTAAGCTCATTCATAATTATCATACCTTTAGGTAGCCAAAATGGGAACCCTGGTCCATATTCACTAATCATAAATAATTCTAATTCTTTTCCTAACTTTCTATGGTCTCTTTTTTTTGCCTCTTCTAACATATTTAAATATTCATTTAGATCATTTTCATTTTCAAAGCATATTCCATATATTCTTTGAAGCATTTTATTATTAGAATCTGCTTTCCAATAAGCACCACTAACTTTTAATAATTTAAAATATTTTAATTCCTTCACAGATTCAACATGAGGCCCACGACAAAGATCAGTAAAATCTCCTTGAGTATAACAAGTAATAACATTTTGTGATTCATCCATTCTACTTATTAAATCAATTTTATATTCATCATCCTTAAACATCTCTAAAGCTTCATTTTTACTAATTTCTTTTCTTACTATTCTTTTACCATCTTTACTAATTTTTTTCATTTCACGCTCAATCAAAGGTAAATCTTCTTCAGTAATACTTTTACCATTCAAATCAATATCATAATAAAATCCTTCTTCAATAACTGGTCCTACCCAAAACTTTGCTTCTGGATATAAATGCTTTACTGCTTGCGCTAATAAATGAGCACAGCTATGATTAATTACATTTAATTTTTCATTTTCTTTAATATTTATCATTTTATTTTTCTCCTTTATTTGTGGAACCAATTCCACCTACTCTTTTATTTTCTATTTTATCTTCATTATCAGTAATGAAATAATTAACAAATATTCCTTGAGCAATTCTATCTCCAATATTTACTATAAAATCATTTTGTCCATCATTTCTTAATTTAACAGAAAAATGTCCTTCATTAGTTTCATTATTATAATAATCTGAATCAATTACCCCAACACCATTAGATAAAGAAATATCATATTTGTAACCAAGACTGCTTCTAATAAAAATTAAAAACACATCGTTACTATTCATACTTACTTTTATACCGGTTCGCACCACCTTCGCTTCACCCGGTTTTATTATAATATTTTCTATAGATTTTATATCATATCCAGCACTATAATGAGTACTCCTTTTGGGTATTTCATATTGATTATATAAATCTATATCATCAGCTATATCTTTCTTAAATTGTTCAAAACTTATTTTTTCAAAAAATCTCATACAAATCCTTTCAACAAAAAAACACTCCATAAGGAGTGTTTCTAACACGGTACCATCCTAAAATTTACTCTATTAAGTATAACGGCTTATCCCGTAGGTTTTTAACCTCTTTCTAAGGGAGTAACTATTAATTTCTTTATTAGTTTTCACCAACCACTAACTCTCTATAAAAGAATAATTAACAATCATATCCTTATCTTCAATTTATGTATTAATTTTAACACATAAATTATTATATTACAATAATTTATGCTGCTTTATCATTTAAAAGACTTTCATTTGCTTTTTTTAATCTTCTAATTCTATCTAATTCCTGAGCCATAGAAAGTAACTCATCTTCACTTATTGAATCTAAATATTCTTGTAATGGTTCTTTCTTAACACTTAAAGTTTCTTCCTTTACTTCCTCTAAAGCAGGTATCTCATTTTCTTCTTCTTCCCAAAAATCCATATCAACTTCTGAATCATTAAATTTTCTCTCATCTGCATACATTGTATTTGTATTTGATTTGTATGGAATTGGTTTTTCATACTTACCTAAAGAAAGATTCAATTTACCAGGATCTGCTTTAAATATACTATATACCACTGAAACATCAGACTCAGTCTCTATTATTTCTCCTAAATTAATTTTATCTTTAATTATCTTATTTATATTGTAATCTTTACCTGTAAGATTTACAGCTTTTTTTAAAAAATATCCAGGTATTAAAAATTTAACACTATTGGTAAGAATATCCATAAAAAATTCCGTATCATCTTTTTCTTTAATTCTATAGCCTTTAGATTCTATCTCATGATTAATTATAGGTTTACATTTAGATATTATAATTAAACCCATAGTATTAGTATATAAAATTGATAATAAATATAAACTAAAAATCATACCAATAACCCTCCGACAATTGTATATTTTATCATATAACTAAAAATAAGTCAATTTATTGGCTTATTTTCTTTTATTTTCACTTATCAATTCTTTATAATTAGTTAATTGCTTTATTCTTTCAATTATTCTTCTAGCTTTCACACTATCACTTGAATTATTTGTAATTTTTAAATGACTTTCTAATTCATTTAAATTTAAATTTGATGTAAAAAATGTTGTTAAATTATTATCCATTCTGTATTGAAGAATAGTGCCTAATACTTCATCCCTACTCCAAGAAGTATTATTTTCAGCTCCAATATCATCAATTAAAAGAATATCACTTTTCATAATGCTTTCCATTTTTATGTCATAGTCTTCAGTATTAAAAGATGACTTCAATAATGATAAAAGATTTGGATAATAAAGTATTACTGCATAGGCACCCTTTTTAGATATCTCATTAATAACCGCACTTATTATATAAGATTTACCGCTTCCAAAAGAACCACATAAATATAATCCTTTTGTCTTTTCACTAGTATAAAATTTATCAATAAATTCCTTTAAATATTTAATTATATCCAATCTTTCTTTTTCCATAATAATATCACTCATTTTAGCTTCATAAATAAACTTAGGAACTTCAAAATATGTAACATTTGTTTTTTCTTTTTTATCTATTTTTTCATATTTACAAGGTAGATACGAAAAAACTAAGCCCTCTCCCTCAACGCTCGGATAATTAACATATCCACATATTCTGTTTTTACAATATGACAATCCTTTACAAGATTTACAATTTAATATTTCATCTTTAGTATTTTGTAATTTAGTAGTATTTTTCATTAAAACTTCTTCCTTAGACTTTAATGAGTTAACAAGTTTAACAAAATTAGGATCTTCTAGTGCTTCCATAAAATTAATCTTAACGGTTTTATAATTAACATTCTTATTTTTAGAAATATTTTGTATGTTATTAGCTTTTTCCATTACTTATACTCCTTTACTAAATCTTCAAATTCTTTTTTTTCTTCTTCAGATAATTCTTTAGAAGTAATATCTTGATAAAACCAATTCGGAATAATATCATCTTTTTTATTAACTATTTTTGTATTAGTTTTTACTTTTCTATATTTTTTATGCTCTTTTTCAGCTAATTCCATTGCTTCATTAGCTGTTTCTATACCTAGACGCTTCCATTGAGAAGCAATAGTTTCAATATAAGCTTTAGTAAGTTTATTATTATTTGTTCTTAAAACATAATCAATTAACACATTCACAACTGCTGGATTTAATTTTACATCAACAATTAAGTTTTCTAATACTTTCATGTCTCTTTCAGTAGGTTTTATTCCCTTATTTTTAGACTTTAAAAAATTATATGGCGAGATAGTCTCAAACACCTTTATCATTCTTCCTCTATTAGTATTATCTCCCTTAGGGCTCATTAAATAGTCAGGACCTGTTTTAAAAATTAAACTAGGTAACCTATTATCATTATTAAATTGATAATATTTTCTAACATTTATTCTTAATAATTCTTTATCAATCATTCCATTTGTATTAAGAGATATTTTAACAAGTTCAGTCATTTGATAAGGATCTAACTCGTACAAAAATGCTAAATCTCTTATAAGTTCCTTAGTTAATTTATTTAAAGCTTTTGAATTAAATAAATTTTTTGGCATAGATGAAACTAACAAGTCATAATCAAAATCATAAAAATAATTTAATTTTAATTTATTTTTATTTATAATTTCAGTATTTTCAAGTTCATAATTTGTAAAATTTCTACTCTTAAAAGTCATATCAAAGGGAGTAGTTACATCCTTATATCCTTTTAAATTAATCGCAGGTACTTTAAAATAATTGATAACTCTATTATATTCTTCTTTACCTAAATTATTATATAGTACCATATTAAATATTGGATGAGAAAAAAATTCATTCGCACTTATCGGACTATATAATTCATATATATATGAATTAATATTTCCTTCCATATAGTATACTTTTAAAAGACCAATACCTTCTAACTTAATTCTAGCATCTTTTACTTCTTTTAAATTAAGTCCCATATTAGTCATTAAATGATGATGAGTTAATTCAGTAGTAATATAACTATTAGCTTTTAATTCATTATATAAAGATAAATACAAAGTAACACTCACATTACCAATTATAGGCATATAAAGCATAGTCAAAACAAGTTTATCTTCTTCAGTTAATAAACTCTTATTAACAACTTGATAAATATCCGCTGGTAAAAGTGTAACCTCATTCATATTTATACCTCTAAAGTTATTTTATATTAAAAGTAAAATTACTTCAAGTCAAATAAACAAAAAGAGTATTTTTCATACTCTTTTTTATCTTGCGTTACGAATTACAATTATACCGGAATTACCATTTGTTGGACTAAGCGTTGCATTACCTGCGCCGCCGTTTCCACCAAGACCATAAATTTCACTATCACCAGCACTTGCTGCACTGCCTATGTAAGGACAACTTGATGAAGTATATCCTGCTCCACCACCACCACCACCAGCGTAGCAGTGAGTAGTATTGTTATAAAATTCACAAGTTTCATTTGATCCCATTCCATTACCACCAGTATTATCAAAATAAGAAGCGGATCCATTGCCTCCATAACTTCCACCCGTTCCGCCGGCACAGTTTTTAGAATTTTTACCACCACCGCCACCGCCGGAGCCACCATGACCTCCATTTGGATAAGTGTTATATGTACTACCTGCATAATTACCCATAACTCCGCCAAATCCTCCCGGCACATAAAGTTTTTCACTTTGAGTTAAGTTGATTATAGTTGCTCCTCCTTGCGAACCACTTGAGTTATTTCCTGCTGAGCCACCGGATCCTACTGTTAAATAATAACTATAACCAGCATAAAATGTTGCATTTGAATTTAAAGTGTATCCGCCGCCGCCACCGCCGCCACCTATATAGCTGTAGTGAGAACCGCCGCCACCACCGCCGCCTACTAAGAAAACGTTGGTACTTATATTGCTATAAATATTAAGATATCCACTGCTTGTCATTCTAATTACCCAATTATTGCTATCTTGCTTATCAAAAGTATATACTCCGCTGTATGAAAACAAATTACTCCAATTAGCATTTACAGTAGTATTACCACTACAGGTGAAATTATTACTTGACCAACCAGAAGGATATGAAACCATAGATGAAGACACTATATATCCACATTCACTTACATTTCTAGATATAGAAACAGTACTTCCGTTGGTGCATGACTGAGTTGTTTGACTACCTGAACCCCCATTACAAGATAAGGT
>CAZLNV010000038.1:0-6603 GCA_964561095.1 uncultured Muribaculaceae bacterium
TAAAAATAAATTGACATTTAACATTAAATGTGCTATATTTTAGACAATAGGAGAGTGAAAATGAAAAGAGGAAAATTAAAAAAAATCTTTATTTGTTCTATTTTAACTATTGTAGGAGGTTTTATATTATCAGAAGATGTCTATGCTAGAACAACACTGAATTTTACTTGTATTAATAAAGATAATATCTCTGAAACAACTAGCTATAGTGATCTTGTAGGTGGTGAAATTAAAGGAGATTTTCTGTTACCAGATTATTGCTTTACTGGTACTGGATGTACGCTTGACTTCAATAAAAGTGATCTATCATCCATAGGTAAAATAGATTTTGGATCAGGACAAGAGTATTTCTTTATTAATCAAGGAACTGGACTTAGTCTTTATGCTGAAGGTGGACCTAGCCCCGCTACACCAGAAATATATGCTGCTAAATACAACTTAGTTGAAATATCACCTGATTTTAATAAAAGAGGTAAAGCAGTACTATGGATGGGTAAAAATGATGACGAAAGCAGATGGTTAACTTTCTATAGTAAAGATTACTTAGGATTTGGAATTTTTAGTTCTAATAATACAATGCCTTTTCCAGAAATGTTTTTAACACAAGGAATGGCATTTACAACTGACGATAGCATTGAACTCCAGTTATTTTATGGAATGAAAAAACTGGAACTTGAAATAGAAGAAGGCAAGATAGTATCTGATATGAAAATTAAATCAGGAGATAGTGATGTTACACTTGAAAAAATAGGTGATGAAGGTCACATTGGTTCGAACTTAACTGTAAATACCAATTATGCTTTTAATTTTACTAATCTTTACAAACCAAAAAATGAGATTGTATTAGAATTAACTTATATAAAAGATTATCACACGTTTGATAGTGCATTAGCAGTAAGTAATCAAACCGAAGTAGAAACTACAACTGTAACCAAAACACTAACATTCACAAGAAGTGCATTTAATAATGATTTTCTAGAGTTTATGGATGATTTTGAAGTACAGTATTTAGCAAGAGCAGAATTCAATTACTGTGATACTATAAATGCAGGTGATACTACTTGTACAAAAGGTAATTTTAATCCATATCTACAGTTAGTATATTACAAGGACGGAAAAGTAATAGGTACACAGCAAGTTAGAGTACATGACTTTGACATACTTGATCCGTTTGACCCAGATAATAGTCAAAATATGGATGATCTTACAACTTTAAATGTTGATAGAAATTATATAATACCAATTACAGTTAAAGTTAAAGATAATGCAAATGAAGCAGTTAGAAATGCAGATAAGATAGCATATTATTTAACTGATGGTAAGATAGAAGCATCATCAGAAACTATGCCAAGATTAAGCTTTGGAATAGGTGCCGGCTTACAAATTGAAAAGAGGGTTGATTAATATGAAAAAAATAATAATATTTATTACATTTTGCTTATTATTTATTCCTAGTATTTATGCTCTAGATTTAAGTATTACAGATGGTAGTATAAAATATGAAAATGGAACAATTAAAATATCTGGCACTTCCGAAGAAAGTGATGTTCAAATTGCTCTATTTGATGGGAATGAAACAATAATATATGAAGTAACACCAGTAACGAGTGGAAACTTTAACTATGTTTCTTCAAAAATAGATCTAGTGCTTAATAAAGAGTATACTATTAAAGTAGCATCAGTAGATGGACTTACAGTCAAAACTGGAACTTTATTAGTTCAAAATACTGGTGATATAAATAATCCTAAAACTAATGATAACATTATTGTTCAGGTTATAATCGTTGCATTAAGTGCTTTTGGAATAAGTGAAAGTATATTTTTACTTAAAAGAAAACATTTATTAGAAAAATAATATTAATTGATTGAGAATGTAACTATAGAATATGTTACATTCTTTTATTATTAATATAGTAAAAGAATATTTACTTATGACTAAAAAAACACACGTTAGATAAGAAGTAAAGTGCACAACTGATGTGCAGTTACAGATTTATTTTACACTTTTTATATATATTACTTATTGTAAAGATTAAAGTATTCTATTTTCTTATATTATGGTATAATACCCAATTAAGAGGTGTAAAAAATGCTAGGAACAAAACAATATGAATTAATTGGAAAAATATCTTGGTTGTCGGAAGAAGAAAGATTAGAAGTTATTTATGATTTAATCTACACATTAAATAAGAGATTAAATGACACTATTAATAGTACTGATGCCGTGATAATAGCGCCAAGCTTAATTAATGATACATTAACATTGGTTAAAGACTTTGAAACTATATTAAGACAATTATATCAATTGGAAAATAAAATAAGTATAAAAGAGGATATAGATAATTCTACTTCTTTGATACTTAGATAATAATTTTTATTTTATAACATATTAAAATATGCTTGTAATCACTGAACTTGTTTGATATAATATGGAAGAAAGAGAAAGAAATACAAAGAGTGAGGGAAACCTCACTCTTTAATTAAATAGGAGGAATATGGAAAAAGAAATTAAAGATGCTATTAGTGAAACTTTAGCTCAAGAAAATATTGATCTATTAGATGTTAAATTGGGTATTGAAGATGGAGAAAAGACAATATTCATTACTATTAATCATGAAAATGGTGTTGATACAGAACTATGCTTAAAAGCAATGAAGTTAATAAAATCAATAATTGATAGTTTAAAATTTGATTTAAGTGAATACGTTTTAGATGTAGGAAGTAAAGGAGAGTAAAAATGAACGCAAAAGAATTTAAAAAAGCATTTGATATGCTTGTAATAGAAAAAAAATTAGATCCAGAGACATTAATAGATGCGATGAGTGCAGCATTAAGCACAGCATATAAAAAGAATTTTAATGAGGCCGCTAATATAAGAACAGTTATTGATACTAAAACTGGAGAGATAAGAGTATACAAAGTTAGAACTATTGTTGAAAAAATAGAAGAATCTGATGATGAAAATGAGGATGAAATAGATCCTAATTCTTTAATTACACTTGAAGATGCTAAATTGATTAATAAAAGTTATCAATTGGGTGATGAAATAATCGATGAAGTTACACCAGCAGATTTTGATAGAGTTGCTGTGTCCGTTGCAAAACAAGTTGTAATTCAGAAATTAAGAGAAGCAGAAAGAAATTTAATCATGAAGGAATTTGAAGATAAAGAGCAGGAATTAATGGTTGGCTTTTTAGCTATGGAAGATGCAAGAAATTATTATGTTGACTTGGGAAAATCAAGAGGGATATTACCAAGAACAGAGTTAATTCCAGGCGAAGTATTAAAGATGGGAGAAAGCATAAAAGTATATATTACTAAAATTGAAAGTACTCCTAAAGGACCTTTAATTCTACTATCTAGACGTCATTATGGTTTTGTTAAAAGATTATTTGAACTAGAAATACCAGAATTTAGTGATGGAACTCTTATGATGTATGCAGTTGCACGTGAAGCAGGAGTTAGAAGTAAAGTAGCGGTTTATTCAACTAATTCAAAGGTAGATGCAATTGGATCTTGTATAGGTGAAAAAAGTAGAAGAATAGCCAATATAATTAAAGAATTAAATGGAGAAAAAGTTGATTTAATATTGTATGATAATGATATTGAAAAATTTGTTGCTAATGCTTTAAGTCCCGCTAAAAATTTAAATGTTAGTATGACTAGTGATGAAGAAGCATTAGTTATCGCAGACACTGAAAATTTGTCTTTAGCTATAGGTAAAAAGGGTGTAAATATTAAACTTGCAAGTAAATTAACAAAAGTAAGAATTAATATTAAGACATTAGATGATATTAACAAAGAAATTAATGAAAGATAAAAAATATAATTATACTTTAATAAAGTGAAAGAAAGTAAGGTGTATTTATGAAGAAAATAGTGTTTAGAACTTGTGCTTTAACCCGTGAAAAATTGGAAAAAAAAGATTTATTTAGAATAGTGAGAGAACCAAATAAAAACATAATTATTGATGATACATATAAAGCTAATGGTAGAGGTTGCTATTTAAAAAAAGATAAAGAGGTAATTAAAAAAGCACAAAAAAGTAAAGTGCTAGATAGAAATCTAGAAGTAGAAATACCCGAAGAAATATATGAAGAATTATTAAATAAATTTTAAAAAAATGAAAGAAGGTGCTTATATATGATGAGTGTAAAAGAATATTCAATTGAAGCAGGGAAAGATATTAAATATATCTTAACATTATGTAAAGAAAATGATATTCCTGTAAATAATGAAAATGATATGTTAGATGAAGACTCTATAGTCCTTTTAGACATCATTTGCGGTGAAGTTAAAACTGAGGAAGTAAAAGAAGCAGAAGTAGATGAATCAATTGTAGAAAAATATGAACTAGAAGATAGAGTAGAAAGCATTCTTGAATCATCTTTATTGGACGTTCCTAATGAAACTAAGCAAAAAATTAAAAAGAAAGATAGTTTTAAGGAAAGAGAAGAATATTTAAAAAATAAAAAGAATTTATATAAAAATAAGCAAAAATTAGAGAGTAATACTACTTCTCAAAATGAAAATATTATTTTATATAAAGAAAATATGACAGTTAAAGATTTAGCACTACTATTAAACATCAGCGATACTGAATTAGTTAAAAAATTAGTTTTAATGGGATTAATGATTTCTGTTAATACTTCAATATCATTTGACGATGCCGCCGTGGTTGCTATGGATTATGGAAAAGAATTAAAAAAAGAAGAAACTGCTGATATTTCAAATTTTGAAGAATTTGAAATAAATGATAGTAGCGAAGAGTTGGTTGAAAGACCACCTGTAGTAACAATTATGGGACATGTTGATCATGGTAAAACAACATTACTTGATTATATTAGAAAATCTAATGTTGTTAGTGGTGAAGCTGGTGGAATTACTCAACATATTGGTGCATATCAGGTTATTCAAAAAGGTAAAAAAATAACTTTTATAGATACCCCTGGGCATGCTGCATTCACTGAAATGAGAGCAAGAGGAGCAAGTATTACTGATATAGTAGTAATAATAGTCGCTGCTGATGATGGAGTAATGCCTCAAACTAGAGAAGCAGTAGATCACGCTAAAGCTGCTGGAGTACCAATTATTGTAGCAATTAACAAAATAGATAAAGGTATTGGAAATATAGATAGAATAATGAGTGAGTTTGCAGAGTTAGGACTTAATCCAGAAGAATGGGGTGGAGATACTATTTTTGTAAAATTAAGTGCGCATACTGGAGAGGGTGTTGATTTACTTTTAGATAATATTATTGCACTTGCTGAAATGGCTGAATTAAAATCTAATCCAAATGCTTATAGTACTGGTACAGTTATTGAAGCAAGACTTGATAAAAAAATAGGTGTTGTATCAACACTGTTAATTCAAAGAGGTACATTGAGAATAGGAGATCCTATTGTAGTGGGAACAACTTTTGGAAAAGTAAGAACTTTAAAGAATGATAGTGGAAAAGATATAATTGAAGCACTTCCATCTACTCCCGTTGAAATAACAGGGCTAAATGAAGTTCCGGTAGCAGGTGATAAATTTATGTCATTTGAGAGTGAAAAGCAAGCAAGAGAAATTGCTTTAAAAAGGGAAGCTGCTTTAAAAAGTAAAAAGAATATTAAGAAACCTGTCTCTTTAGATGATTTATTTGATCATATCAAAGAAGGAAGAAAAGAAATTAGTATAGTCTTAAAGGCAGACGTTAAAGGTTCAGAAGAAGCAGTTAAAAATTCTTTAGAAAAGATAAATGTTGAAGGCGTAAAAATATCTGTTATAAGAAGCGGTGTTGGAACAATCACTGAAAGTGATGTTGTACTTGCAAATGCTAGTAATGCAATTATTATAGGATTTAATGTAATGCCAACAAATGAAACAAAAGAAATCGCGGAAAGATATAATGTTGATATAAGACTTTATAATGTTATTTATAAAGCTATTGAAGAAATAGAAGCTGCAATGAAAGGCATGCTAGATCCAGAATTTGAAGAAGTAACCCTTGGTGAAGCCGAAGTAAGACAACTATTTAAATTTTCAAAAGTCGGAACAATAGCTGGAGCACATGTAACCAGTGGTTTAATGAAATCCAACGCAAAAATTAGAATTATTAGAGATGGTGTGATAATATTTGATAGTAAAATTAAATCTTTACAAAGAGAAAAAGATGAAGTAAAAGAAGTAAAAAATGGATTTGATTGTGGAATAACTGTTGAGAACTTTAATGATATAAAGGAACGCGACATTATTCAAGCATATGAAATGAAAGAAGTGAAAAAATAATGAACTTAAAAGGTGAAAGAGTAGCTTCTGATTTAAGAAAAGAATTATCAAATTTACTTATTACGGAAGCAAAAGATGAGGATTTTAAAACAGTAACAATTACTCATGTGAAAGTTACTAATGACTTAAGTTATGCAAAAATATATTTTACTGCTTTAGATGATAAGAGAATAAAAAAGATAGAGCAAGATTTGAATAATGCTAGTGGATTTTTTAGGTCTTTACTAGCTAGTAAACTAAATATCAGGCATACACCAGAATTGAAATTTATATATGATGAATCCATTGAGTATGCAAAAAAAATAGAAGATATTATAAAAAAAATTAGTGAAG
>CAZLNV010000039.1:0-5986 GCA_964561095.1 uncultured Muribaculaceae bacterium
TAGTTTTAGATGGATAATATTTTCTCATATTTATTGGAACTTGCACTTTAATATTTCCATTACCGGAAGTAGAGTGGGATAAAGATATAAAAATGTAAGTTAGTATTAATTCTGTTATCGTAGCATTATATTCCTTTGCCAATGATTTTAAATCATTAACATTTATATCATAGTGTATTATTTGGCATGGTTTAATGCTTGAAAGTTTTCCATCTACTTGTAATGCTTTATTTTCTATTAAACTTTTTTCTTTAGTATTAGTTTTTTTACCTTTAAATTCATCTTTGATTTCTTCTTTATCAGGCTCATTATTTATATTAAGAACTATATCATTATAAGAAATATCATTTCCCAATAATCTTAAATATGTTGCTACAAGAGTGGATAAAAATACAATTCCCCCATAACCATCAGTTAATATGTGAAAATATTCAACACTTATTCTATTTTTATAATATACTGCTTTAAATGATTGTTTTCCAATATTAGATACATTAATGTATGAACAAGGTAACATTTTATCTTCATAAACATGAAATCTTTTTTTAATTTCTTCAATGTAATGCCAAAAGAATCCTCTCCTTATTGAAGTTTTAAAAGTTGGAAATCTTTTTATTGTAAATAATAAAGCAATTTGAAATATTTCAGGTACAACTTTTTCCTTTAAATAATAAGATAGCCTAAAAACACTCATCCAATTTTCTTTCATGGATAAAGGATATATTTTGGCTGAACTATCAAGTGGATACCAGTCATTATTTGTTTCTTTATAAACGTCTTTTATATTTTCTATAGATAATTTTTTTATTATATCTGTAATTTTCACTTTTTTCTTATAGAAATATAAAATTGCTTTTTTAAAGTCATCATTAAATAATTTTGTTTCACTTTTACTTAGATTAATACTATCATCTAGTTCTTTAAAATAATTCTTTATTATTACTTTGTCTGACTCATTAAAAATTTCAAAAAAAATATCATCATTCATATGCATCACATAAATAGTATAACACACTTAATATTTGTGTTAACAAAAATTAAAGCAATTGCACACAATAATTAACAATTCTTGACTTTAAATACTTAAATGATATAATCTTTTCGAAAGAGGAGTTATGAAAGATATTTTGCTTGATACTTTAAAAGATTGTATATTATTGTTACCATTTTTATTTGTAGCGTTTTTAATTATTGAACTAATTGAGCATAAATTATCAGATAATGGTAAAAAAGTAATTGCTAAATCTGGTAAATTAGGACCTTTATTTGGTTCTTTATTAGGAGTTGTTCCTCAATGTGGCTTTTCAGTAATGGCAACTAATTTATATGTTACAAGAATAGTTTCTTTAGGAACTCTTATATCCATTTATTTATCTACAAGTGATGAGATGCTACCAATACTATTAGTGGAGAAAGCTCCAATTAATACCATTGTTCAAATAATTGTTTTAAAAGTACTAATTGGTATGACTGCAGGATTTATTATTGACTTAATATATCGAAAAAAAGAGCAAATAAATTATGAAATTTGTAAAAATGATCATTGTGAATGTGAAGGCAACATATTTAAATCAGCCATTATTCATACATTAAATATATCAGTATATATTCTTATTATAACTTTTATAATTAATATTGTATTAAGTTATTATGGTGAAGAACAGATATCTGCATTTTTTCTTAATGGTAAATTATATGCACCATTTATATCAAGTTTAATTGGATTAGTTCCAAATTGTGGCGCTAGTGTTATGATAACTGAATTATATGTTAACAATGCTTTATCTCTTGGTTCAGCCATTGCAGGTTTATTAACAGGAAGCGGAGTAGCATTAATTGTACTTTTTAAACAAAATAAAAATTTAAAAGAGAATTTAATAATATTATTGCTAATTTATTTTATCGGTTCAATAAGTGGATTAATAATAGAATTAATAAGTAGAATTTTATAAAAGATTGATAAATAATAGTCAATTTTTTTATGTATAAATTTTGAAATAATTAACAAAAATAAAATATTATTTTTTTTGTTCTGTTAATTGAAATAAGTTTTATATATAGTATAATATTATTGAAAGGATAGAGGTTTAATGAAAAATATTTTTAAAAACAAAAAGGTATTATTTGGTATTGGGGTTGTCTTATTACTTGGCATAACTGCTGCTTTGGTATTTTTATTAACTGGTAATAAATATACAGTTACTTTTAATACTATGGGAGGAAATGAAGTATCAAGTATAAAAGCTAATGAAAATGAGAATATAACTTTACCAACTAATGTAACTAAAGAGGGATATAATTTTAATGGTTGGCTTAATGAAGATGGAGAACCTATGGGTTCTACACTTAAAGTTACTAAAAATGTTATTTTAACAGCTAATTGGATAAGCAAAGAAGCTGAGACAATAACAGTCACTTTTGATAGTGCTGGAGGTTCTAACGTAGACAAAATAGTAATTGTGAAAGGTGAAGAATTAACTTTGCCTGCAAATCCAACAAAAACTGGTTATACTTTTGTAGTTTGGGAAGATTCAAATGGTACTCCAATTTATGATAAGGCATTGCTTGATGGGGATATTACTTTGACTGCAACATGGAAAAAAGTTAATACTACTTCACCAATAACTTATACGTGTCCAAGTGGATACACTTTAAGCGGTAAAACTTGTACTATTGAAGGCACTGTAAAAGAAGCTTGCGCTGAAGGAACTCATGAATATAATGATAAATGCATAACTGTTAGTAATAGTGTTAGAGTTGATGCTGTTAAAAAATGTTCAACACAAACTGTTTTAATTGATAATAATGGTCACACTAAAGAAGTTCAAGGAACTTTAACTCAAGAAGGGCTTTCTCTTTGCTATTATTATAAGTTAGGCATAACTACTAAAGAAGCTTGCGTGTCACCTCGTGTTTGGTCATCAACATTAAATGGATGTTATGTTAAAAGGGATCAAGAATATGAGTCTAGTTGTAGTGGAAGTAATTATGTTTACTTAACTAATCCAAATAATTATGTAACAAATACAGGATTAAATGCCGGATGTTTTCCTATAAAAGCTAAAGATAAATATTGCGATAGTGGTTTTACATATAATTCTTCAACTGGTAAATGTATAAAAACAATTAACGCTACTGCAAAATAATTTCTAAGTTAGTTTAAAAGAATGTTTTACATTCTTTTTAAAAACCCAAAATTTTATAAATTATTTTTTAAAATATGTTTAAATAATTATAGAGGTAAATATGGATTTTTTTGAATGGTTAAATTTATTGTCAGATGCAAGTAAAAAAGAAATAGATGAAACTTTAGAAAATTATAAACCTGAAGATGAAAAGAAAGAAAATGATACTGAGGAGGAAGAAGAAAATGGCAAATGAAGATAAAAAAGATTTCAATGCAATGATGAATAACAATAAAGATATGCCTAAGATTGTAAGAATTGATGACCCGGAAGGAATTAAAAAATGGGGTGGAGAGTATATGGTAATTGCGCCTCCGCTTAGCTATGATGCATATATGAAAAAAATACCTAAAGGTAAAGTAATAACTAGTAGTGAAATTAGAAAACGAGTAGCTAAAGATAATAAAGTTGATGTAACATGTCCCCTAACTGCAGGTATATTTATTAACATATGTGCTTGGGCATCCCATCAAAGAAAAGATGATATTACTCCTTATTGGCGTGTATTAAAGACTAATGGTGAACTAAATCCTAAATATCCTGGTGGGATTGATGATCAAAAAAAGAAACTTGAGAGTGAAGGACATAAGATAATAGAAAAAGGTACTAAGAACAAAAAATATTATGTAGAAGATTATGAAAAAAGTTTATACAAGTTATAAACTTTTTTCATAATACACATATATCCTAAAATTTGTTATAATATTCTTAGGAATTAGGATATGAAGGAATTAGTATTAATATGTATGCTTATAATAATAGTTACTAATGTATATACGTTAGTGATGCGTTATATTAGAAAAAAAATAAGGCCTAAGGTAGTTGGGAAAATAGGAGAAAGTATTCAAACTCTTAGATTGGAACTGCTTAATAAAAACGAATATATTACATTGAATAGTATATTAATAAGAGATGACAGCAATCGCACTCATCAAATAGACCATATTGTATTTTCAAAATATGGAATATTTGTTATTGAAACTAAAAATTATAGTGGGACAATTTATGATAGAAATGATGGTAAAATGTGGATTCAATATATTAATGGAAATCGAACTGATTTTTATAGTCCGGTATATCAGAACTATGGGCATTTACTATCACTATCGAAATTATTGAATTTACCAAAAGAAAAGTTTAAGTCTATAGTTGCTTTTTCTGCTAGTGCTAATATTACCAAGGTAAAGAGTAAAAGCGTAATACATTCCTCAAAATTATTGAGCGAAATAAAGAAGTATAAAAAAATTATAATAGATGAGGATATATGCAAATATGCTGAAATATTAATGAAAAATAACATAACAATCAGAAGCGAAAGAAAATGGCATGTTAAAAATATAAAACAAAATAGTATAACAATGGTGACTGACATTCAAAACATTAAATTAAATGATAAAAAACAAAAAAAAGAAAACAATAATAATAAAGTTATTGAAGTAGCACTAAAAGTTAATGGCAATCCAAAATTATATGAAGAAATAAGAAAATGGCGTGCTACTAAAGCGGCAGCAAACAATAGCAAGTCGTATTTTATATTTAATAATAAAACTTTAAAAGCATTGAGTGAAGCTAACATACAAAATAAAGAAGATTTGCTTAAAGTATATGGAATTGGTAATACAAAATACAATTTATATGCGGATGAATTATACAGTTTAATAAGATATTCTACCCCATACATTGATAAGAAAATTGTAATTGAATATTATGATAAAGTAGTTGTAGTGGATAATGAAAAAAATGTAGAAACATATATAATAATACCTAGTTACTTTGAAGGAAGACCAATTGCCAGCAGTATATATTATCCTAAATCAAAAGTGAGTAAAGTTAGTGATGCTGATATAAGTAAAAATGAGTTATCTGATCAAAGCATAGTTGGTAAGACTTTGCTAGGGAAACAGAAGGGCGAGACAGTAACAATAAGGTTAGATGGTGAAAGTTACCAATTATATATAAAAGATATTATAAAAAAATAAAAGTTTATATAAGTTATAAACTTTTTTATTATTAAATAAATTGCTCTTGCATATATTAACATAGTGGGTTATAATATGTAAGAAAGGAGATATTAGTTTTGATTATACATAAGAGTAAGACATATATAAAAGATTATAAAAAGAAAATTGTTAATAAACACATGGATAAAGAACTTAAAGAAATTGAGAAAATCGAAACTTTTATCTTATCTCAAAAAAATTTAAGGGAGTTAATGAACCATCCACTTAAGGTTGTATACATGATTGAACAAAAAAGTGGAGACTTGAAAGAAATATTTACCGCTAGAATTAATTCCAAAATAAGATTAAGGATGAAACCTTTAGGGAGTTATCCATATAATCAAATTGAAATAGAAGAAATAGAGTTTTTAAGTATTGATGATAAACATTATAAGGAGGGATAAAAATGATTGGATTTGGAAGTATATTAAAGGATTATCTAAAGTATTATAAGATTTCTCAAACTGATTTTGCTAATAGACTAAATATTACACAAAAACATTTGAATGAAATATTAAACAAGGATGCTGATATATCATTAGAGTTAATGATTGCGATTAGTTTAATAACTGATATTGATGTTAATACTATTTTATTTGCGGAAACAAAAAAGAATTTATATAAAGATTTAAATAATAAGTTTAAATCCGTTGAAGAAATAAATACTTTTTTAAATAGTTTTTGTATAAAAGAAATGAATGAAGCTAAATGGATTAAATTAAAAGATAAAACTTCATATGTACAAAATGCAATGGATTTACTTGAATTTTTGAATTTAAGAAACTTTGATATGTTTGATAA
>CAZLNV010000040.1:0-5532 GCA_964561095.1 uncultured Muribaculaceae bacterium
ACATATGCTAGCAATGTAACTTCAGTATCGACTGATGGCAATACATGGACAGCGGTAATAAATGAGACCGCTGCAGAAACTTCAAAAGGCAAAAGAGTAAGTGCATATTAATAAAATAAAATTTGAAATCATAAATTATGATTTCTTTTTTTAATTACTTGAATATAAAAATATAAAATGTTATAATTTTTATAGAATAAAATAGGAGAAGCGGGTATGGCTAACATAGTGGACAAGTATTTTACTAGAAAAAAGAAGCAATTATATGATTATTGTAAAATGATTAATGAATTTTTAGTATATAATGATGACCAAATATGGAAAAGTTCATCTGAATTTAATGAATTAGTAAAAAGCACTATTAATGAATATATAGATAATTATTATTTTAAACCCATGGATAATTTTGAAGATTATAATGAATACTTGGGAGAATTAGTTAAATGTGATAACAGATTTAAAACAATTTTAGTGTGTTCACAGAAAAATTTATCAAATGAATTAAAAACAAATAACTATAAGGTAAGTTTGTATATTATTTCCTTAATAGTTTATACATCTGTTGTTTTGAATAGATTTACTTATCCGTACAATAATTATAAAATAAGTGTAAAAAATGTATCATCAATAATTGATCCTATGTTTAAAAACGTTTCATTTATTACATACAAGTATAGTTCAAAAGTTAATAAAGAACTTACATATTTAATAAAGAAAAATGATGGATTGGAATCAAGGTTTTTTAATTCTTTAAATGAATTGAATTCCGAAGAGTCTAAAAATATTTATGAATGTATTGATAAAAATAAAAAGTTTTATAAAATAATTTATAAATATCATATAGAAGGATTAGATACTTACAGAGATAAAGATGTTGAAAAATATATGAAAAGAATAACAGGTGATTTAAATACAATTTCATATGAATTATCTACAACATGTGCTCTAAAATCAAGAATGCGTGGTAGTGATATTACATTACTATTTCCTATAAAATTAGATTTTTATGAAAAAGAATCTGAAATAAATAAATTATTTAGAGTAACATCTAATGGGGGAATTAAAGATATAATAAAATTTTATATAGAATATGATGACTTTAAAAATCATATGGGAATAATTAGAATATTATCAAATGCAGGATTTAAAATGGCTCTTAACTATAAGGATAATAGAGAATTGCCTTATGGAACATTTAATGAAATAAAAACAGCTACGATAGAAAATGAATTTTTAGAAATAAATAAAAGTAATATAGAGTCTTGGAAAAACAATGGTGTAGAATTTATAATAAAAGAAAATAATGAACCTATAAGTGAATTAGAAATGTTGGGTTTGAAGGAGGAAAATTAATATGGAAATGTTTGGTGACTTTTTTGTAGCATTTATGAAACCATTTTTTAAAACTTTAGTAGAAATATTTAAAGATATAATACTAGGACTTTTGAAAATGTTTAATGTTATTACATATGTTGATGTAATAAAAGAATATTCTAAATGGTTTAGAGGTGCTTCATGGATACTTGTTGTCCTTACCATATTATGCTTACTTGCTATAATAGGGTTAATAGTGTGGGGAATATATTTCTTAATTAAAAGAAGATTAAAATTCAAGAAAAACCTACATAAACAAGAATCTTTATTAGATGAAGTAGAAAAATTAAATAATGATGTTATTAGATTAAAAAAAGAAAATGAAAAGTATTTAGAGTTATCAGGAACAGACGTAGAATATGATGAAAATGGTAATATAATAAATAAAGTTCCAGAAGGAGAAAGTCGATTCTTTAGACTTACTCGTGTTGACAAAGAAATGGAAAATTATACGCCAGTGAATGCCGCTAATAACGTTTCACTAGAGCAGTTATGCACAAACTTTATGAATTACTCAGCAAACGAATTAAAACTTTATTACAATATAGATTTAATTAGGTTATTTATATCATCATTTGCGTCTAATAGATTAATTATTTTACAAGGTATATCTGGAACAGGTAAAACATCTCTTGCTTATGCTTTTGGACAATTTTTAAATAATCCATCTGTTATCGTATCAATTCAACCATCATATAGAGATCGTTCAGAATTATTTGGATATTTTAATGAATTTACTAAGAGATTTAATGAAACTGAATTACTTGAAAAAATGTATGAAGCATCATATAAACCTGATGTTTATATAGCAATACTTGATGAGATGAATATTGCTCGTGTTGAATATTATTTTGCAGAAATGTTATCAATTTTGGAAATGCCAAGAGCGGAAGAATGGATTATTAATCTAGTATTAACAGAGTGGCCAAATGATCCTAAAAAGATTATAAGAGGTAGATTTAAAATTCCTAATAATATGTGGTATATAGGTACTATTAATAACGATGACTCAACATTCATGGTAACAGATAAAGTATATGATAGAGCAATGCCTATAAATATTAATACAAAAGAAGACCCATTTGAAGCACCTAAAACAGAAAAGGCTAGTATTACTTCAGATTATTTTGAATCATTATTTGAGCGTGCATATAAAGAACACCCATTATCTGTTGAAATGCTTAACAAAATTAAACTTTTAGATGATTATTTAATTGAACATTTTAGAATATCTTTTGGTAATCGTATTGCTAGACAAATGCAAGAATATGTACCAGCTTTTGAAGCATGTGGAGGAGAAGCAATCGTAGCTGTTGACAATATGGTTGCCAATAAAATATTAAGAAAATTTGAACAATTGAATTTGACATATATAAGAGATGAAATAGATGGTTTATTATCCTTCCTAGATAAAGAATTTGGAAAAGATAAGATGAAAGAATGTAAGGACTATTTGAATAGACTAAAAAAAATGGCATAGGAAAGAGGTAACATATGAAAGAAGACTATATAGAGCAAATTAATAACGATGAACTCAATATGTTTTTGAACAAAACAAAATCTAAAATATGGATTGATTCAGCAGAAGAAGAAGTTCTTATAGATTTTTCATGGGTTAGTAAAGTTGAAGAATGTATGCCTTATTTAGACAGAATAGTAAGAAACCCTAAAAGATTTTTAATTCAAGAAGAAGAAATAATAAATGTTGAAAAAGCTAAAAAAGTTACTACAGAAACAATTCGGCATTTGGCTCAAAATAGTAGTCTTATTGAAGATATTGCTGATGATGGAATGGTACAGCCTAAAAAAGTACTCAATATAACTAAAGAAGATACAATCGATATATATGAAAATAGATTTATATATACATTATTAAAAAACTTAGAAAAATTTATTGATATTCAAATTGAAAAATATGGAGATGAAGGATCTTATTATAAAGCTAATAGAAAAATTAATTTTGAAGGTGAAACAAAATTAAAATATGATAAAGTAAAATTTTCTATGACATTAGAGGATAATAAGTATCATCCTATACCAATTCTAGAAGAAGATGAACTTACTATGAAAGAAAGATTATTATCAATAAAGTCTTTATTAATGGGTTTTAATACAACAGAGTTTATTAAATCATTAATTTCGGTTTCTCCGGTTAGAAGTCCTATTAGAAAAACCAATTTAATACTAAAAGAACCTAATTTTAAAAAAGCTGCTGAACTGTGGGATTATTTGGAACAATTTCAAATTTTAGAACCAAAGATATCTAATAATACTGATAGTATTAGAGATAATAAAGCCATACAAGACATATATAATTTTTCATCATTTTTAGAATTTAATGCTTTATCTTTACTGGATACAAAATATGAAAAAAAGAGAAGTAACTTATACAATGTAGCATTTATTAAAAATCTTATTGAAGACTATTTAGATGAAGTGGGTGGAAGTGAAAGAATTTTCACCAGATTATTAAAAGAACAATTTAAAATAGTTTTAAAAAGTCGTAAGAAACGTGAAAAAGATATAAAAAGATTGTGTTTAAAATTTGTTCAAAAGCAAAATAGTGCTTTTGATAAATGCGAATTATTATTAAAATAATGAAAAAAATATTAAAAAACAATTTAAAAATTGTTTTTTTAATTACTATAATGTATAATATTAGTAGAGTAGGAAAATACATATGGAAGAGTCGAATAAAGTATTTTTGGAAAAAAATAAAGTATTTAAAGACAATGAATTAAATGTAAGAAAATTCAATGAATTAGATACTAAAATGCAAGCTGAAATTATTAGACTTATATTAGAAGATATTTATAGTGGTACTAAAGAAATAGATATTGATAATAAGTATGTTTTAAAATGCTTAAAATTAACTTGTGATGAGTTTGATAATAATATACATTTGCCACTTGGTTTGTTAGTAAAAAAAGAAAATGAAATAATGACTTTTTCATTTCAAAAAAGAGTGGGAATATGGTTTATTATAGGTTTGCTTGGAGCATTACTTTTTACAGTAGTAGGAGCAACTTATTCTGCGTTTAATCTTTTACATTTAAGAACTTTAAATATTGATATAGATGGGGATGGAGTAGCGGATGTTAACATTGATGTAAATAATGATGAAATAGCCGAAATAAATATAGATTTAGACGGTGATGTAAAACCTGATGTTAATATCGATTATAAGGCTAATAGAGTACCAACATTTAATATTGTTGATGGAGATAATATATTAAACCCAACTAATGTCTTAGACGAAAATGGAGTGTGTATTAGAAACTGTGACGCTAATAACGATGGTTGGCCAGAGACTAACTTAGATTTAAATGGTGATGGAACTCCAACTATAGATTTAGATTTAAACCATGATGGAAATATAGATATGAACTTGGATACAAATGGAGATGGAGTTTGTGACCTTCATTGTGATACAGATGGAGATAAAGTATGTGATAAAAATTGTATAGAAAACTGGTCTCAAGTAATAATTTCTATTAATGGGAGCTCAGAAATAGTTGGAGAAAGTTTGACTACTGATAAGACAGCGGTTTTGGAGATACAGTATGCAGATTTATCAAATGTAGTTGTTGAAAATATTTTACCAGATGATATGGAAGGCCCTGGAACTATAATTCCTGAAAAAAGATTTACAGTTACAAATAAAAGTCCTTATTATGTTCAATATAATTTATTATGGGTTGATATAGAAAATACATTTGAGAGAGATAATTTTAAATTTAAAGTAGAATGCTCAAGTAATTGTAAATCATTACCATTCACTACCGCTCCTCAAGAAGAAGAAGCAGGCATATTTATTAAAGATATAATGATACCACCTGGAGTAACCCATAGTTATGTAGTAACATTTAAATTACATGGTACTGATGAACCACAGAATTATGATAAAGATAAAATGTTTAAAGCAAAAATAGAAGTAGGATATGGTGGAAGATAAAATAGTTAACAATAAAGTTAACTATTTTTTTGTTACTCAACATTTTGGGCTAAAAGAATATAATAGAAGGAAAGGGGTAAAATGAAAAATAAAATATTTTTGATAATTATATTATTTGTAGTGTTAGTTTTAGGGATTACGGGTATTATCTATAGCAAAATAAATAGTAAAAATGTAGAATTAACAAAAGTTACTGTAGCCGA
>CAZLNV010000041.1:0-5203 GCA_964561095.1 uncultured Muribaculaceae bacterium
TGGGTATTATTAACTTTAACAGAAAGAATGACAAGGGAAGAAATTATTATTAAAAAAATAGAAAAATGGCTAAATAATTATCCAAGAGCAATGTTTGACTATAAAAGTTCAAACATGTTATTATTAAATATATAAAAAAGTACATTGTTAGGCAATAAAATGTGCGGACACTTAATATTTCCATTTATAAAAATTTTTATAGTTTCTAATAAATTGACTTTGCAATAGAAATATTTATATAATATATGTCATAAAAGAAGGTTTAAATGATTTTAAAAGTTAATGAAAATATTAAATATAAGGAAGGGTCATCTTTGTTTGATGGTTTTTGCCGTATAAATAATAATTCACTATTAAATATCCAATATATTTATAATGCATTACCATTTAAAAGTAACGGCACACATACTCTTAATATTAACTATGCGCCTCTAAATAATTTTCAAGTTTTAATAGATAAAAAGTCAATAACTATTAATGGGAAAGATGACAAAGATATAGTCCTTGGTATATGCTACTTAAACTCAACTATTTCTTCAAATACTGTAGTAAGAAATCAAATCTTAACGGATAATCCAAAATATTTACATCGTGAATTTTCTTTAGACGTTGCAAGAAACTATTTTGGTGTAGAAGAGATTAAAAAAATAATAGATGAGTTAGCGTGTAATAGAATAAATTATTTACATTTGCATCTTTCTGACGATCAGAATTTTGCAATTGAATCCAATTTATATCCTCTGCTTAATACAAAAAAACAATATACTAAAAAAGAAATTGGCGATTTAGTAAATTATGCTTTTGAAAGAGGAATTGAAACAATTCCTGAAATAGATATTCCAGGACATATGACACACATATTAGAAGCTTATCCACATTTGGGATGTAAAACCAGTATAAAAAGTAACGTAATGTGTTTAAAAAAAGACAACTTATCATTTATATATTCATTGATAGATGAAATAAGTGAATTATTTCCTGGTAAGTATTTTCATTTTGGATGTGACGAATTAGACCTTAAAAATAATAAAAAATGTAATAATTGCTACAGGGCAAATAAAAAGGCTATAGAAGAATTTATTAATTCAGTGGCTTTATATATTTTGAATATCGGTAAAGCTCCAATAGTTTGGAATGATGCTTTACAATATGGAAGACTAGATGAAGAAATAATAGTTCAAAAATGGATAAATTATCATAAAGATAAGTGGTGTATGGAAGAGTATGACAAAGGAAGAAAATTTATTATAGGAAGTACCCTAAACACCTATTTTGATTATCCGTATAGTATAATACCTCTTTATAAAACTTATGAATATATTCCGGAGATACAAGGAAAAGAGGTAAAAAATATTTTGGGAATTTCTTCTCACGTTTGGTGTGAACACATAAAAAATGAAGAAAGACTAGAAATCCAAATATTTCCTAGAATTCAAGCATTTGGGGAAACGGCTTGGGCAAGCAAATTAGATTATAAAGATTTTTTAAATAGATTATCAAAAGAATTAAAAAGTTTAAAAAAAAGAGAAGTGTATTTTACTGATTTAGATGAAGTGGATAAAGTAGATTATAAAGAAATAGTAAACTTTCTTTTTGCAAAAACAAATATGGTCATGTATTCAAAACCCGATTATTTAGAAGTTTTATATTTAACATTAAATTTACTTTCCAATACTCAAAACAATAAAGAAATTGCTAGAGATGTACTAAGCATAATAAAGAAAAAACTATTAAAATAGAAAAGTTAAGAAAATTCTTGACTTTTTTTTCATATAATAGTATGATTGTATAAGTTTGGTTCTTACATGAGAACTTAATAAAAATAGAAATTATGATACACCTGGAAGTGTGTAATAAGAAAGGAGAGTTTTATGCCTACAATTCAACAATTAATTAGAAAAAGTAGAGGTCAAAAAGTTAAGAAAAGCAAAAGCCCAATTTTAGGATATGGATTTAATGCCAAAGATAGAGAGAGATCTTTGTATGATTCCCCACAAAAACGTGGAGTTTGTACTCGTGTTGGTACAAAAGCACCTAAGAAGCCTAACTCAGCTTTACGTAAATATGCTCGTGTTAGATTAAGCAATGGAAGTGAAGTTACTTGCTATATACCTGGTGAAGGACATAACTTACAAGAACACAGTGTTGTTTTAATTAGAGGTGGACGTGTTAAAGACCTTATTGGTGTTCGTTATCATATCGTTCGTGGTACTTTAGATACTGCTGGTGTTGATAAGAGAAGACAAGGTAGAAGCAAATACGGAGCTAAAAGACCTAAATAGTAAAATAAGAATATAGGTCATACTTATTGATGAATTAAACACAAAACTTTTATTAATTTATAATGAAGATTTTGTAAGAAATATAAATCAATTAAAAAATAATTATATGAAAGGAGAATATTTATGCGTAAAAGAGCCGCAGAAAAAAGAGAAGTTTTATCAGATCCTATTTATAAGTCAAAAATGGTTACTAAGTTAATTAATAGTATTATGATTGGTGGTAAAAAAGGAACTGCACAAACTATATTATATGATGCGTTTGATATTGTTAAAAAGAAAACCGGAGAAGATCCAATGAATGTTTTTGAAAAAGCATTTGATAATATTAAACCAGCATTAGAAATCAGATCTAGACGTGTAGGAGGAAGTAACTATCAAGTACCTACAGAAGTTAGACCCGATAGAAGTCAAGCTTTAGCATTTCGTTGGTTAGTTCAATATGCTAAAAGTAGAAACGGAAAAGGAATGGCAGAAAATTTGGCTGCTGAAATAATAGATGCCTCAAATGGTGTAGGTGGAGCATGTAAAAAGAGAGAAGATACACACAAGATGGCAGAAGCAAACAAGGCTTATGCACATTATAGATGGTAAGGAAGGAGTAATATATGGCGCGTGACGTATCACTAGATAAATTACGTAATATTGGTATTATGGCTCATATTGATGCTGGTAAAACCACTTTTACGGAACGTGTTTTATTCCATACAGGTAAGACTCATAAAATTGGAGAAACTCATGATGGAGAATCTCAAATGGACTGGATGGAACAAGAAAAAGAAAGAGGTATAACTATCACAAGTGCTGCAACTACTGCACATTGGAAAGGTTATAGATTAAATATTATAGATACACCAGGGCACGTAGACTTCACTATTGAAGTTGAAAGAAGTTTAAAGGTTCTTGATGGAGCAATTGCTTTAATTGATGCTCAAGCAGGTGTAGAAACTCAAACTGAACAAGTTTGGAGACAAGCTGATGAATACAAAGTACCTAGAATGATATTTGCAAACAAAATGGATAAAACTGGAGCAGATTTTCCAATGAGTTTGAATAGTATTAAAGATAGATTATCTGAATCAAGTGCTCCTATTGAATGGCCAATTGGCGATGGAGATACATTTAAAGGTATTGTAGATTTAGTTACAATGAAAGCTTATGAATATGATGGAGAGCAACATGAAGAGGCAAAAGAAATTGAAATTCCAGAAGATTTAAAAGCAATTTGTGAAGAAAAAAGAAATGAATTAATTGAAACAGTTGCTATGTTTGATGATACTTTAATGGAAAATTATTTAGAAGGTAAAGAATTATCGATTGAAGCAATTAAAAAAGCAATTAGAACTGGTGTTCTAAAAGTGGAATTTTTCCCAGTGATGTGTGGAACGGCTTTAGGAAACATGGGGGTTAAATTAGCACTTGATGCTGTCTTAGATTATTTGCCTGCTCCAACAGATATTCCACCAGTAAAGGGAATCGACATGAGGGATAATCCTATTGAAAGAAAAGCATCTGATTCTGAACCATTCTCAGCTTTAGCATTTAAAGTTATGAATGATCCATTTGTTGGAAATTTAACATTCTTTAGAGTTTATTCTGGAGTACTTAAAAGTGGAAGTTATATAATGAATTCTACTCGCGGAGAGAAAGAAAGAGTTGGAAGGATACTTCAAATGCATGCAAATCAAAGGCAAGAAATTACAGAAGTTTATGCAGGAGAAATTGCTGCAGCAGTTGGATTTAAGGAAACTACTACAGGAGATACACTTTGTGCTGAAAATAGCCAAGTTATTCTTGAAAAAATGGTATTTCCAGAACCTGTTATTCAGCTTGCTATTGAACCAAAAAGTAAGAATGACCAAGAAAAAATGGGCGTAGCTTTACAAAAGTTGGCTAAAGAAGACCCATCATTTAGGGCATCAACTGATCATGAAACAGGTCAAACTATTATAGCTGGTATGGGAGAATTACATTTAGATGTATTAGTTGATAGAATGAGAAGAGAATTTGGAGTAGAAGCAAATGTAGGTAAACCACAAGTTGCATATCGCGAAACAATAAAGGGTACTGCTGAATGTGAAGGTAAATATATTAAACAATCAGGTGGACGTGGACAATATGGACATGTTTGGGTTAAATTTGAACCTAATAAAGAAAAAGGGTATGAGTTTGTTGATGGTATTGTTGGTGGAGTTGTTCCAAGAGAATATATTCCAGTTGTAGACAAAGGACTTCAAGAAGCACTTGCTGGTGGAGTATTAGCTGGATATCCTATGGTAGATGTAAAATGTACATTATTTGATGGAAGTTACCATGATGTTGACTCATCAGAAATGGCATTTAAAATTGCCGCTTCTATGGCTTTAAAAGAAGCAAAAAATAAATGTAATCCTACAATACTTGAACCAATTATGAAAGTTGATGTAGTTGTTCCAGAAGAATTTATGGGAACAGTTATGGGAGACTTGACAAGTAGAAGAGGTAAACCACTTGGCAATGAATCAAGAGGTAAAAGTTTGTGTATTAGTGCGATGGTACCATTATCTGAAATGTTCGGATATACTACATCTTTAAGAAGTAATACACAAGGACGTGGAACTTCTCAAATGTTCTTTGATCATTATGAAGAAGTACCTAAAAATATTGAATTAGAGATTATTAAAAGAAATAGTGTAGCTTAATTAAGCTTAAAAAAACAATAATACTTGAAAAAAAGTAAAGTATTAGATAAAATAATATTTGTAAAGAAAGAGGAGGAAAAATATTATGGCAAGAGAAAAATTTGATCGTTCAAAACCACATGTTAATATTGGAACTATTGGACACGTTGACCATGGTAAAACAACATTAACAGCTGCAATTACTAAAAGACAATCTGAAAAATTTGGTGGAGAATTTGTTGATTATGCAAATATCGATAAAGC
>CAZLNV010000042.1:0-5009 GCA_964561095.1 uncultured Muribaculaceae bacterium
TGCTTATTGAATTTATATATGATAATGCTAAATCCCCTGCATATGCTCCGCCTGTTGTTGGATCTGGTGCTGCGATAGTGCTGTCCATAAATACCCCTGCATATGCTCCGCCTGTTGTTGGATCATTTACTTCGGGTTCTGGTGCTGCGATAGTGCTGTCCATAAATACCCCTGCATATGCTCCGCCTGTTGTTGTTGGATCATTTACTGCGGTGGCTGGTGCTGCCACAGTGCTTATTGAATTTATATATGATAACGCTAAATCTCCTGCATATGCTCCGCCTGTATTTGTGGACACACTTGGTCCATATGTTACTACTTTCCCTGTCGTTGTATTTGATGCTTGCTTATATCCTGTTGCATCATCTACCAATAAGTATTTTGTCATTAATACATATGATCCATCTGCATTTTGTTTCATTACTATAAAGTGCTCTGCTTGTGCATTATTTCCTACTAATTCTGTTCCTTTTGCTAGTGTCCCACTACAAGAAACAGGTGTATTTCCATTTAAGCAGCTATATTGTGTTATTGCTCCTGATGCATCAACTCTTGGTATAAACATTAAACTAATTATTATAGTTATTATTAAATATCTCTTTTTCATATTTCCTCTTAGTATACATTTTTATTATACACTAGTTCTTTAATTTTTTAAAGACCTTTTTTAAAAGCAATTAATTATCATATATAGATTTTATAGTACAAGTTTTTTGTTGAAATAGTTTAATATAATCATTTTGCTAATTATTTTTCCCCCACACTTCTCTATTTATATAATCTACATAACTCATAATAATTCTTACAACTTTTACAGAAACATTATCCGTATCGTAATCAGAAACAATTTTTAGGTTCTCTTTTTGAGAAGTAACAATATTGATTGAATCTATTATTCTTTTAGAATCAACTCCACACATTATAAGAGTTCCTTCATCCATTCCTTCTGGTCTTTCATGTGACTGTCTTACGCTAACAGCCGGAAACCCTATAATCGAAGATTCTTCAGTTATAGTTCCGCTATCAGATATTACACAAAAAGAATTTTTTTGTAATTTTACATAATCACTGAATCCTAATGGTTTCATATACATAACTAAATCATTAAATTGGATATTTAAGCTTTCTATCTTTTTCCTTGTCCTTGGATGAACACTAAAAATAATTGGTTTTTTATAAAACTCCGCAATATTATTAATTGCTTTAACAAGTGACTTAAAATTCTCATTATTATCTACATTTTCTTCTCTATGAAGGCTTAATACAAAATATTCATTTTCCTTTAATTTAAGTGTTTCCAAAATTTTACTTTTTTCTATTTTTTCATTGTTTTCTTTTAAAACTTCTTTCATACTAGAACCAATCTTAATAACTGTTTCAGGTTTTATCCCTTCTCTTAATAAATATCTCCTAGCATGTTCAGTAATAGTTAAATTAATGTCGCTTAAATGATCTATTACTTTTCGATTTAATTCTTCGGGAACTCTCTCATCAAATGAGCGATTTCCAGCTTCCATATGAAAAACTGGTATCTTATTTCTTTTAGCTGATATAACAGCTAAACAAGAATTAGTATCTCCATAAAAAAGAATTGCATCTGGTTTATATTTTTTAAATACTTTATCTGATGAAGAAATAATGTTTCCAATTGTTTCACTAGCGTCATTCCCGGCTGCATTTAAATATACATCGGGTTTTCTTAATCCTAAATCATTAAAAAATATTTCGTTTAATTCATAATCATAATTTTGTCCAGTATGAACTAATATTTGTTCACAATACTTATCAAGTTCTTTGATAGTACTAGATAATTTAATTATTTCGGGTCTAGTCCCTATAATTGTCATTACTTTCATAAATATCTCCTTACAGATGAATTAGTATAAATATTTTTATGCTTTATTATCCATTCTTTCATTTCTTTAATCATTTTCTCATAACTTGGAATTTCATAGTCAAATGACTTATTAGTTCTGATTAAAGTTTTTGCACTTTTATTATTAACCTCTTCATTTATTTTTATTTCTTTATTAAAAACCGTTGAAATTAGTTTTAATAAATCATACTTAGAAATAATTTTGTTATTAACCACATGCTGCAAACCAACAATATTATTTTTAATAACTGTTTCAATTACTTTAGCAAGTTCAATGGTAGTTACACCTGTCCATAAAACATTCTTATATCCATTTACTTCACCCTCTTGATTAATAAACCATTCAAACAAACCAATACCTTCTTTATTATTATCAGGTCCTATAATTGATGTTCTAAGAGTTACATTCTTATTATTAACAACCTCTCCCATTGCCTTACTTCTTCCATAAAAAGAAGTAGCGTCAGCTATATCTGTTTCGGTATAATTACCTTTAGTTCCTTCAAACACACAATCAGTACTTATATGTATTAATTTAAAATTATATTTATCTGAAAGCGAATCAATATAATGAGGTAATAAACTATTTACTTTAATTGCTAAACATTTATTATCTTCAGCCTCTTTATTTAATATACCAATGCAATTAATAATTACATTAGGTTTATACTTTTCTATAATATCAACAATACCCTCTTGATTTTCATATGCATCGTAATAGATATCCTCTTTATCTCTAGAAGTTCCTATTACATCTTCATTAAGATCCTTAAAATAATTATATACAACATTTCCTAACATTCCAGTTTTTCCTAAAACCAAAATTTTCATTCCTCTACTTCTCCCATTAATTTAAGTAAGTTCATCATCTCTTTTACATTTAATCTTTTAGTATTATAAGAAGTATATGCTTCAAAACTTTTTACTTTTCCATCACCATTTGGATAAAACTTATCATAATTTAAATCCCTATTGTCCATTGGAATTTTAAAATAATTACCTAAATCAACTGCTTTTGACATTTCTTCCTGTGTAACCAAAACTTCATGTTCTTTTTCGCCATGCCTTGTACCTATTATTTTAACTTCGCAATCACTCTTTTTATACTTTTTTATAGCTTCCGTTAAAGTTTCCAGAGTTGCTCCTGGTGCTTTTTGTACAAATAAATCTCCTTGCTCGCCATTTTCGAATGCAAACATTACAAGATTAACAGCTTCCTCTAAAGTCATCATATATCTTGTCATATTTGGGTCTGTAACAGTTAAAGGTTTACCCTCTTCTATTAATTTATAGAAAAATGGTATTACAGAGCCACGAGAACCCATAACATTGCCATATCTCGTTAAACATATTTTAGTATCGGCATCATTCCCAAGCATCCTTGCTTTAGCAATAATTACTTTCTCCATTAAAGCTTTACTTATTCCCATAGCGTTTATTGGATATGCAGCTTTATCGGTACTCAAGCAAACTATTTTCTTTACCTTGTTCCTAACAGCGCTTTCTAACACATTAGATGTCCCGAAAACATTAGTTTTAGTTGCTTCTATTGGGAAAAACTCGCAACTAGGAACTTGCTTTAAAGCAGCCGCATGAAATACATAATCCGCTCCCTGCATTGCAATATCCACAGTGGAAATATCTCTTACATCGCCTATATAAAACTTTATTTTATGATTATTATATTTTTTTCTCATAGAATCTTGCTTCTTTTCATCCCTAGAAAAAATTCTAATCTCTTTTAAATCAGAGTCTAAAAACATCTCTAATACTTTATTACCAAAAGAACCAGTTCCACCGGTTATTAATAATACTTTATCTTTAAACATACAAAACACCTTCTAACAATTTAATTATAACTAAATTGATCAATAAAATCTATAACTTTAATTTTTTATTTAGTTATAATTTCTGTTTTGCAAAGCGAAACAAAAGAAGGATTTTTATTATCGCGACTAACTATTACAGTCATTCCATACTCACTTTTTAAAATAGTTCCTTGCGCAACTGTTTGCCCGCCAGCTTTTATACTTACTCCGGTTGTCCCAACCGGCAAATACGTCCTAATAGCTAATTCACAATTAGAATCACACCCGCTAGGAATTGGCGAAGGCACTGGTAAATACGTAATATTATTGTTATATGTACTACTTGTAATTGTTATTGATACTATTCTGCATAGTGATACAGTTTTCTCAACCACTCCTTGGTTATTCGTAAGTTGAAATAAACCTGCGTTAGGATTTGAATTTGGCCCCGGCAAAAGTGAACCTGGCCTGCCAGAAACATTATTTCCACTTTCCATTGCTACATTCAAAACATCATTTGGATATAAAGAAATTATTTGTTTAATAATGTTTCTCATTTGATCAGCACAAAAACACGAACTAGAACCAGTATTACTTCCGGCTGGACCTGTCGGACCAGTTGCACCCCTTGGACCAGTGGGACCCGTCACTCCTTCTATCCCTTGTGGACCTGTTGGACCAGTAGGACCCGTTGGTCCAAAACAGCAAATATATTTAGAAATCTTTTTATTATAATTTTCTATTTTATTTAAAACTTTTTCATAGTTATTATTACAATTCATTTTATTCTACCCCTTTCGTAATATTATATGGAAAGCATTTATTAAACTTAATTATAATAAACTATACTTATTCTTATCTTTTATTTTATTTGCTATTATTTAATTCTTTTAATATTTCTTCTAAATATTTTTGGTTTTCAAATAAATATATACCCATACATTTTTTACCTAAATCCTTAAAACTCATTCCACATGAATATAATACTTTTTTATCAATAATTATAAATCTGTCATGAAATGAATTATTATTTATACATTCGAGATTCTTATATTGACTATTATATTTCTTAACTAACTCTTTATCTAAGTTTTTACTATATACTTTAATAAATATATTAATATCTTTAAGTAAATCAAATAATTCTCTTCCAGCATAATTATCTATTATGATTATTTCATTTTTTGCTTTGGATAAGATCTTCATCATCAATGAATATGCATCATATATTTGTCCTTCAAAGAATACAGTTTCTTTAAATTCACCATTATCAAATTTAGAAAACAATTCATCTGTTTTTAAATCTTGTTCCACAAATTTAATGT
>CAZLNV010000043.1:0-4753 GCA_964561095.1 uncultured Muribaculaceae bacterium
TTTGGTAGCGACGGTGGGGATCGAACTCACGACCTCACGGGTATGAACCGTGCGCTCTAACCAGCTGAGCTACATCGCCATTTCTCTTTAGCAAATGTATTATATCAAATACTAAATAAAATTTCTAGCTATTTAATGATTTTTCTTTAAAAAATACTGTAACTATTAAAAATGTTAATAATGTGGTTAAAGAAATTATTAAATAAACACTTTTATATGTGCTAAACAAGTTTGCCTTATTTAATAAATTAAATACTAATGCATATACCTTATCTCCAAAATAAATTCCTATGGCAAAAAAGGTTTGAAATATGCTCATAGATACTTCTCTATAATTCTTATTGAATGGTTCCATAGCAAGACCTATCAAAATGTTATATGTAATACCATACCCAAAACCGTTTAAAGAATAAGTTATAAATAATACTATAGGATTTTTAACAAAAACGGAAATCAATAAAAATGATAATGTCATTGCAAAACCAAGTAATAATGTTTTTTTAACGCCAATTTTTTTCTTTAGATATGTTCCAACCATTACTCCAGCAATTAATTGAAAAAGTGAAAATATCACATCTGCATAAGCTAGTCCTAAAGAATTCATCCCAATCTGTGGTAATTTTACAAAAGATAAAAAATTAGTACCAGAAGAAGCAAATTTTATAAAAGAAACTATTACTCCCATTATACAAAATAATAAAAAGTTTTTATTTTTTAATATGCTCCTTACTTTATCAAAAGTATAATTTCTTACTTTTTCTTTATTATCTTTGAAAAATATGCATGATATAAAAGCAATTAATGCAAGTATTGCACTGATTAACCACAAATAACTATAATTCTTTATAGTTCCATTAGTAAAAAAGTATTGAATTGGTGCGGATAAAAATTCTCCACATAATGGTGCAATTGACAGCAATGCTACTGATTTTATGGCATTTTCTTTAGAAAATGTTTCTGCAAACATTACATTGAATAAAGATATGAATGAGGCTCCTATTCCTATAGACAAGGAAGACATAAGCATTGTTATATATGAAGGTTTAATAAAAACCAGCAATGAGCTTAAACCTATAAAAAATATTGATAGTAATATAAAAAACTTTCTACTTTTAAAATAATCACTTAAGAAAAAAATTGGTAATCTTACAAATATAGAAATCAAACCATATATAGAAGTTACTGATACAGCAGCTATTTCTCCAAACCCCAAGCCTCCTGTAAAAACTTCTCCAAGCATATATACTTTTCTATAACTTCTGATAACAATTATAGACATCCAAAAAATAACAAATAATGCAAATATGAGTATTTGACTTTTGTTAAGTTTATATTTTTTAGAAAGAAATAAAAATAATAGTATTGATAAAACTGCTATAATTCCAGAAAACAATGCTTTATTATTAATTAAAAATGATGATATAAATTCCACTATATCCACCTCTATCAAATATTTTAGCACAAAAAGTTAAACTATCAAGTTTTTTATTTTTTATATAAAATAGTAATAGTTTCAACATGATGTGTAAATGGAAACATGTCTAATAAATATAAATTTTTTATATCACAAACATTTAATAACTCTTTCAAATCTCTTACCAATGAAAAAGGATTGCATGATACGTACAATAATTTATTTGGCATATATTCTATTATATTTTTTAAAGTTTTTTTATTAAGTCCATTTCTTGGAGGATCCACTATTATAGTATTTACTCTTGAAGTAATATAATTTTTAAATATAGATGCATCTCCTAAAATAAACTCAGCATTTTTAATACTATTTAATTTAGAGTTATACTTTGCATCTTTTATATTACTTTCAGTATTATCAATGCCAATAACTTTACATGCCTTCTTAGAACTTGCTATGCCAAGTGTTCCTACACCACAATACAAATCTAATACATTATCATGTTTTTCAATGTTATTTTCTATCAGTTCAAATAATTTACATGTTATGCTTCTATTTATTTGAAAAAAAGATTTGTAACTAACTCTAAAATTAAGGTTATTTATGCTCTCAATAAAATAATCTTTTCCATGTAAGATTTTATTATTGTAAATAATTCCAATAATATTCTTATTAATTGAATTTATATTTACTTCTTCTAGTGTATTAATAGATAATAATAATTCTCCCAAATTATTTTCTCTTATTATAATTTCTCCATTATTTATGTTTAAACTTTTAATGAACAAGATTGCATCATTAATGTTATTTGATACCATTAAGCAATCATCAATTTCAAATACATCGTTATCTTCACTGATTAAGCCAACTTGTTTATCTTTTATGTGAAGAACAATTTTATTTCTATATTCAAAATTATTTTCACAATAAATAGTATTTGGATCTATATTTAACCCTAAATGTCTATAAAAAATATCTGTTATTTTTTCTTTTTTATAATCTATGGTATCTTCATATTTTAAATTTAATAAGTTACACCCTCCACACTCGCTAAAATGTTTACACTTGCTTTCTATTCTTTTAACAGATGGTTTAATTATTCTTATAAGTCGTGCTTCATCATACCTTTTATTTTTTTTAATAATATTAACTTCAGCTATATCTCCAGGTAAAGTTTTAGGCACAAAAACAATTTTGTTATCTATATAACCTATTCCTTTTCCTTCATTGTCTAATTTTTCTATCAATAATTCCATAAACTAATTATAAGAAAAAAAGATAACTTTTACAAGTTATCTATTCAGCATAATTAGTAAAATACCTTTGAATTAAAACAACTGGTGTTCCTTTATCTCCACTACCCGAAGTTAAATCGCAAAGTGAACCTAAAAGATCTGTATATCTTCTTGGCGTAGTGCCTTGAGTTTCTATCTTACCTATCAAATTTTTTTCTTTTATTTTTATCTCACTTTTTATAGCATTTTGTAAATCTTCACCCCTTAAATCTTTAAATTTATTATCTGATAGATATTTTAATTTTAATTCATTCGGACTACCTTCTAATCCACTTGTATAAGCAGGGCTAACTACTGGGTCGGCAAGTTCCCATATCTTACCAACAGGATCTTTAAAAGCACCATCCCCATAAACCATTACCTCAACTAAAGCACCTGTTTTTTCTTGTATTTTTTCTTGTATTTCATAAACTAATTTTTCACTTTGTTCTTTGTCTGGAAATAGTTTTACTCTTTCTTCTGTAGAACGATTAGCTCCAAGTAGTCCATATTCTTTATTATATCCACTACCATCTACACTTTCTGTTAATATATCATCAAGGCCTAGAACAATATTACCGCCATTATCTCTTATTAACTCTTTAGTTTCGTTTCTTGTATGAATATCAGCACACAATACATTTTTAGTATATCCTAATATAGTTAAAGGATTATTGCTAAACACAAATTCTATTTTACAATTTTCTTTATGAACCAAGTCTCTATAAAATTCCACCATGTTTACACCGGTAAATAAATGTTTAAAACTGCTAAATTTTTCTTCATATTCTTTTTCGCTAATAACATCACTATACGGATTAATATTATATTCTCTTAATTTATTTTTATCTAAAATATCATTACCAACTTCATCTGATGGATAACTAAGCAACATAATTATTTTATCCATACTTTTAGCAAAAGCACTTAGCATTACTGCAAATCTATTTCTACTTAATATTGGAAATACTATTCCAATTTCTTTGGTATTAAATTTATTTTCAATATCTTTTGATATTTGTTCTAATGTAGCATAGTTTCTACTACTAATACCTACGACTGCTTCAGTTACAGCAATTACATCTCTATTTTCTAATTTAAAATTTTCAGTTTCACTTGCTTTTAGTACAGAATCAACAACAATTTCAGCTAAATTATCTCCCTCTTTTATAATTGGTGTTCTAATTCCTCTTACAACAGTTCCTACTTGTCTCATATTTAATTTCCTTTCTTACTTTACAATTAATTATATCATTTATACTTATTTGTTATCAATAAAAAAGTAGAGATTAACTCTACTTTACTAATGCAACTGTTGAAGTTGATGATGCAATTTGGAGCAGCTCTTCTTCTGTTAAATTTTGACCTATAATGTAGTAATCCGTTCCGTCAATTGTCCAGGAAACCGAAGTGTCTGTTAGAGCCCCCAATATATTTTCATAAAAAACTAAGTCACCACTGGCGGAATTTATTTCAAATTCTTTTGGTATATTTGATGTCTCCTCAACTAAAATGAATGGTTTTTCTCCTTCAAATGTTAATATAACTCTTTCGGAATCTTCATTTTTTATAACTTCTTGATTTTGAAATTGTGTTCCTGAAGGTATATACATAGGATATATGATATCTTCTATTTTGCTAGTAGATTCTGATTTTTGATCTGATATATCTTCTTTTATACTAGTATTTAATGCAAAATAGTTGTTTTCAAATTTCTTTTTCCATTCTATTTTTGTTATAACCATAGTAATATTTGACAATCCTTCATTATTTAATATTTCTATTTTTTCAGGTTCCATTTTTTTATTAAATGTTACCCTTTGACTAACAAGATTGCTATTATTAGGATAATTTACACTGCTTAAAATGATATACTTATTGTCTTTTTCTTCAAAAGACCTATTAGAATCTTTTTCTATATCATTTAGCACTGTTTCTAATATGTAAGCTTGAGAACTATTATTTGGCCAATCACTTTGAAATTTAAAACTTTTATTTAGATTTGGTGAAATGACATATACTCCTTCCTCATTTTTAAGTATTATTTGTTCATGAGAATTATCAG
>CAZLNV010000044.1:0-4489 GCA_964561095.1 uncultured Muribaculaceae bacterium
AGACTAAATTGTATATGCTTTATTTAAATGTCAATTTAACTTTTCAATTGAATTTTTTGAATAAAAGTAGTCTTAGGACTATCTTTTTTTTATATAATTTGTTATAATATACCTACCATTTAAACTTTTATTGGAAAAAAGGAGGGATTTTATTATGAGTAAAATTAATATAATGGCCTTAGGTGGTCTCAATGAAAATGGTAAAAATATTTATACAATTAGTGTAGATGGAAAAATATTAGTATTTGATTGTGGAATTAAGTTTGCACCAGATAAAATGTATGGAGTAGATTATGTTATTCCTAATTTTTCATATTTAAAAGAACACAAAAACGATATAGTAGGTGTGTTTTTAACACATCCACATAGAGAAAATATGGGAGCCTTAACAGACTTAATTAGAGAAATTCCAGAGTTAACGGTTTATGCTACTCACTACACTTCCAAAATAATTGAATTAGACGCTAAAGAAGATGGGGTTGAAATTAAAAATTTAAAAGTTATTGAAGCACATAGAAAGATAGATTTTAATACATTTAGTGTATTTCCATTTAGCATAACTCATTCAACACCAGAATCTGTTGGCTATAGCGTTAACACAAAAGATGGTAGTATTATTTATATGGGAGATTTTTTAATAGATCCAACTATGAAAGGCAATTATGATATGGATTTAGGAAAAATTGCTTATATTGGTAAACAAGGGGTACTTTGTTTAATGTGTGAAAGTGTATTTGCATCAAAAAAAGGTCATACCTCACCTAACCATAAATTAGAGAGATTTTTTAAATCAGTTGTTGATAAAAATAAAGGAAGAATTATATTTAGCGTGTTATCTTTGCACATTTATACTATCCAGGAAATTTTTAATGCATTAAAAGGTAAAAATCGTAAAGTAGTAATTATGGGAAAAGAACTTCATAGCATAGTAAATATGAGTATAGATGAAGGGTATTTAGATGTTGATAAAAATATGATAGGAGACTTAACTAATTTAAAAGAAGAAGATTCAATTATTCTTGTTAGTAATGATAGGGAAACTCCTTATTCTAATATTAGTAGAATAGTTGGTGGATATGATAAGTTTATATCACTTGAAAAAACCGATACAATTTGTTTTGCAGAACCAAGCTATGATGCATATGAAAAGACAGTTGTAAAAATACTTAATGACATTGCTATTAAAGGTGTTAATATTGAAGTAATTCCTAAAGATAAAAGTGTTAGGCATCATGCTTCAAGTGAAGATATTATGCTGTTAATTAAATTATTTAATCCTAAATATTACATGCCTATTAAGGGTGAATATCGTTATCAAGTTGAAAATGGAGCTTTAGCAGAAAGAGTTGGACTAAAGCCATCAAATATTTTGCTTAAGACCAATGGGGATTTTATTACTCTAGAAGATGGTAAATTAAAAGCAAGTGATAAAAGCATATTTGTGGACGATGTTTTAATAGATGGTAAAAGTACAGAAGATGTAGGAGAATTAGTATTAAAAGATAGAGAGATGTTAAGCTCTAATGGTTTAGTATTAGTAAGTGCTACTCTTGAAAAGAAAAGTAAAAAGATATTGGTAGGACCAGAAATCACTACTAGAGGTTTTATATACCCTAAAGAAAATACAGATTTAATTGATAAAATAAAAGCAATTGCTAAAGAAGTAATAGAAAAGAATACTTTTAATTCTTCGTATGCTGATTATAATAATATAAGAACTGGTATAAGGGAAGAAATAGGTAATTATTTATATAAATTAACAGAAAGCAGACCAGTTATCTTAACCGTGATAGGAGAAATTTAATATGATTTATTTAGATTATTCAGCTACTACTCCAGTCAATGCTGAAGTACTTGATTCATATATTAAAGTATCAAAAGAATTTATTGGAAATCCTAATAGCATTCATACTTTGGGTATGAAATCAAAAGAACTATTATTAAAAGCTACTAAACAAATTAGTGATATTTTAGGGTGTAATCCAAAAGAAATAATATATACTTCTGGAGCATCAGAATCCAATAGTACTGCAATTAAAGGAGTAGCCTATAAATATGCTTCTCGTGGAAGACATATAATTACTTCTCCCCTAGAACATAAAAGTGTGTTAGATGTAATGAATTATTTAAGCACTATTGGTTTTAAAATTAGTTATGTCAAATTATTAGATAATGGGCAAATTGATTTGAAAGATTTAAAAAATCTTATTGATAAAGATACAATACTTGTAAGTATATGTGCAGTTAATTCAGAAGCAGGATTTAAAGCACCGCTTAAAACAATTAAACAAATTATAAATAAAAAGAATGAAAAGGTTATATTTCATAGTGACATGACCCAAGCTTTAGGGAAAACTAATCTTTATTTAACAGATGTGGATTTGGCATCATTTTCGGCTCATAAAATATATGCACCAAAGGGAATAGGAATACTTTATAAAAAGAAAAGTCTTGAGATAGAGCCACTTATTTATGGGTTAACTGAAAATACACCCTTTAGGGGCGGAACTCCAGCTTTACCATTGATAGTTAGTTTTAGTAAAGCTTTAAGATTAGCAAATGATAATTTAACCAAGAATATCAAAAAGGTAGAAAAGTTGAAGGACACTTTAATTAAAGGATTATCTTTTTATAAAGATATTGTTATTAATTCTAATGAATTATCAATACCGCATATTGTAAATGTAAGTTTAATGAAAATTAAATCTGAGACTTTTGTTCACGCTATTGAGAAAGAAAATATTTACATATCTACAAATACTGCTTGCTCATCTCTTGATGAAAGTACAGTGTTAAAGGCAATTACAAACGACTCAAAAAGATCTACTACATCTATTAGAATTAGCTTAAGTCATTTAACAAGCATGGAGGAGGTAAATAAATTTTTATTAGCTTTTAATAAAGTGTATAATGACTTATTACTTAATAAATATGAATGAAATAATATTAATAAAATATGGTGAATTAGTTTTAAAAAAAGATAATAGAAAGTTTTTTATAAAGTCATTAAAAGAAAATATAGAAAGTCACCTATTAGGAATTGATTATTCAATTAAAAGTGATTTAACTAGAATGTTTATATACACAAATAATGCTAAAGAGTGTATCAAAAGATTAAAAAAAGTATTTGGTATATATGAAATGGTCATTGTTTTAGAACTACCTAGAGAAGAAAAAATTATTAAAGAATCTGTAATAGAAATGTTAAAAGATAAGAATGCTAAAACTTTTAGAGTTACAACTAAAAGAAGTGATAAAACTTATCCAACAACAAGTATGGAATTTAATAAATTAATAGCGGCTCACGTACTCCAAAATACTAATTTAAAAGTAGACATACATAATCCTGATATAAACATCGAAATTGAAATCAGATATGATAATGTATATTTATATTATGAAACTTATAAAGGGTTAGGGGGATATCCTGTTGGCACTTTAGGAAAAGGATTACTTATGCTTTCGGGAGGAATAGATTCTCCAGTAGCCGGTTATCTTGCTATAAAAAAAGGTATCAAGCTTAATTATTTATATTTTGAGTCTCTTCCTCATACTAGTTTAGAAGCAAGAAATAAAGTGATTAAATTAGCTAGTATATTAGAAGAATATAATAATAATGGGAAATTATATATAATTAATTTTACTAAAATACAAGAAGCAATATACAAGAATCTTAAACCGGATTATTTGATTACAATAATGAGAAGAATGATGTACAGAATAGCTGAAAAATTAGCTAGAAGAAACAAACATCTAGCTATAATAAATGGTGAATCTGTAGGACAAGTTGCAAGTCAAACTTTAACTAGTATAAAAGCAGTTAATGATGTGACTAATTTTCCAATTATTAGACCTCTTGCATGCTTTGATAAATCAGAAATAATTGACATTTCTAAAAGTATTAATACATATGATATAAGCATAGAACCATATGAAGATTGTTGTACAGTATTTGTACCAAAGCACCCCGTTATTAATCCCGATTTAAAAGTTATTAATGAAGAAGAAAGCAAATATGATTTTGATGAATTGATAAACGAAGCCGTTACTACCGCAAATGTAATCAAAATAAATGATAAAGAAGAATTTAATGAATATTTGTAATTAACTTGTATAGAATATTAACAGGTGAGTATGATGGGTATTTCAAACAATATTAATAAAGAATATTTGAAATTTGTTAATCATTTTAATGGTAAAGAAGATAAAGAATTAAAAGATGAAGAAAGATTTTTAAAAACAACTAGATTTGAAAAGAAATAATTTAAAAATTAAAAGAAAGAATAAATTTAAAAAGCTACTAAATAAAAAATTTAGTAGCTTTTTTGTAATAATTAGAATTCATTTTTAAACAAAATAAATATCAGTAAACTGCTTCACTATAAAAAATTTTAATTCATTTACAAATATCTTTGCAAAGTATAAATATATGCTTAAAAATAAATTGACATTTAACATTAAATGTGCTATATTTTAGACAATAGGAGAG
>CAZLNV010000045.1:0-3078 GCA_964561095.1 uncultured Muribaculaceae bacterium
CGAACCAAGTAAAGAATGGTGTAATAAAAATCTACAATATCCTATTCTTCCAAAAGTATTTTATAATGGAGAGTTATCGCTTAGGACATTTGCTAATATAGGGTATATAAATAGTAAAGAAATAGAAAATAATTGTACTGGAAATATAAATATAATTAATAATGAAATAAATTTAGACAATATTACTTGTCAATTTTAAAAGGAGAATTTATGAAATACACTAGAAGTGAATTAAGAGAAAAGGTAATGATTATTTTATATCAAATAGACTTTTATAAAAGAGAATCAATAGATTTTGATATAAAAGAAGTTATAAAAGAAAATTTAACAATTGAAAATGAATTTGCTAATTCATTAGTTTTTGGAGTATTAGAAAAAGAGAAAGAATTAGTTATTTTAATAGAAAAATATTTAAAGGATTGGAGCTTTAAAAGATTGGGATTTACTGATCAAGCAATTTTAAAGCTTAGTTCATTTGAACTTTTGTATATGTCTACTCCCAACGTTGTTGTTATCAATGAGGCTGTTGAACTAGCTAAAAAGTATTCAGATGAAAAAGTTGTTCCTCTAATTAATGCAGTATTGGATAGTATTTTAGATAATGAGGCTAAAGATGAATTATAAAAGTATAACAGAAATTAATGAGATTGTTAAAAACATTCTAGAAAATGATGTTATGCTGAAAGAAGTTTATATAAAAGGAGAAATAAGTAATTTAAAATATCACTCTAGAGGTCATATATATTTTTCACTAAAGGATGAAACTAGCAAAATTAATGCTGTGTTTTTTAATGTAGGAAATCAACTTTTATTTACGCCTAAAGATGGTGATAGTGTATTAATAAGAGGCAGAATAAATGTATATGCTGTAAGTGGTAGTTATCAAATTGTTGTCAGTGAAATGAAACAAGACGGAATAGGTAATTTATATATATTATTTGAAGAATTGAAAAAGAGATTAGAATTTGAAGGCTTATTTGATTCTTCACATAAGAAAAAAATACCTAGATTTCCAGAAAAAATAGGGATAATTACTTCTAAAGAGGGAGCTGCAGTAAAAGATATTATAACTACTATCAATAGACGCTATCCATTGTGTGAAATATATTTGTTTCCAAGCCTTGTTCAAGGAGTGGGAGCTAAAGAAAACATAGTAAAGATGATTGAAAGAGCAAATAAGACAGATATAGATGTATTAATAATTGGTAGAGGTGGTGGCTCAATAGAAGATTTATGGGCTTTTAATGAAGAGATAGTTGCACGCACGATATATGATAGTAATATACCTATAATTAGTGCTGTTGGGCACGAAATTGATTATACAATAGCTGATTTTGTAGCAGACTTAAGAGCGCCAACACCAACCGCTGCAGCTGAACTAGCTGTTAAAAATATTGAAGACATAGAATCTTATCTAAGCGATGCTACTTTGAGAATGGATAAATCATTGTTAAATTTAGTTAATAAATATCATGAAAAATTAAAGAGTTATAAAATAAATTATATTTTAAATAATCCACTTAAAATGTACGACTTAAAAATTGAAAAGTTAAAATCATATCAAGAAAAATTAAAAAATGTTTATAATAATAATTTTAATAATTTAAATAATAAATTAGAAAATATTAAAATAAAGTTAGAACTTTTAAATCCTCAAAATATTTTAAAAAAAGGTTACAGCATAGTTAAGATTGATGATAAAATTATTAGTAGTACTAAAAAAGTAAAAATAGGTAATGAATTAAATATAATTTTAAATGAAGGTAAGGTAATTGCCGAAGTGAAAGGAATTAAATAAATGAAAAAAAATACATTTGAAAGTTCTCTATTAGAATTAGAGAGTATAATTAAAGAAATGGAAACTGGGGAAATAGACTTAGATGATTCCATAGAAAAATATAAAAAAGCCATGGAGTTACTAAAATTTTGCGATAATAAATTAAAAAATGCCACTGAAACTGTAAATAAAGTTCTTAATAGTAATGATGAATTTGAAGATTTAAAAACAATGGAATAACCATAAATTACCAATACTTTTATTGGTAATTTTTAATTTTAATCATTGGTTATACTATATATGAAGAGGTGGATATATGAAAAAGTTTTTAACTATATTTTCTTTTCTATTATTATGGCCAATTAGTATTTTTGGTTATTCTGAAAAAATTATTCCCGGTGGAGAAAATATTGGAATAACTATAGATACAGAAGGACTAGTGGTTATTGGATTTTATAAAGTAGATGGGCAATTTATTGGTAAAGAAACTTTAAAAGTTGGAGATATTATTTTAGAGATAGAAGGAATAAGTGTAGAAAATATTAAAGAGATGAGTTCTTTAATTGATAAGTATGTGGCTAATAACAAAGTAAATATTAAAATATTGAGAAATAACAAAAGTTTAAATACCACATTAAGTCTAATAAAAGAAGATAATGTTTATAAAACAGGGTTATATGTAAAAGAAAGCGTAACAGGAATTGGAACTCTTACTTATATTGATCCTATAACCAAAATATATGGATCTTTAGGACATGAAATTGTAATGAACGATACAAATAAAAGAGTTGAAGTTAAAAATGGTAATATATTTGAAAGCTTTGTTAATGGAATTGAAAGAAGTACTGAGGGAAAAGTTGGAAGTAAAAGTGCATCTATAAAGTATAGTAAAAACTTAGGTACAATTACTCAAAATACTTCTGTTGGATTATTTGGTATATACACGAGTTTACTACCATCAAAAGATTTAATGGAAGTGGCTAAATTTGAAGACATTGAATTAGGTGAAGCTTATATTTATACAAATATAAAAGGTAATGAAATAAAAACATATAAAATTAATATAATAAGTTTAAATAAGTCTAAGATAAATACTTCAAAGTCAATAAGTTTTAAGATTGAAGATAGTGAATTGATGAGTGATACCGGCGGAGTAGTACAAGGGATGAGTGGGAGCCCAATAATTCAAAATAATAAAATAATAGGTGCGGTCACTCATGTCGTAGTGTCTTCGCCAAATGAAGGTTATGGTATATTTATTAGAACAATGTTAGAAAAAGGAGAAAATTAATCTCTTTTTT
>CAZLNV010000045.1:3178-4367 GCA_964561095.1 uncultured Muribaculaceae bacterium
GAAAAAACTAATTTAATTGATTATGATATGATTAGTAAACTTGCTTTAGAAAATAAGCCAAAGTTGATAATTGCTGGGAGTAGTGCATATCCAAGAACAATTGATTTTAAAAAATTTAGAGAAATAGCAGACTCATGTGGTGCATATTTAATGGTTGATATGGCACATATAGCAGGGCTAGTTGCTACAAATTTGCATCCCAATCCATTTCCATACGCAGATGTTGTTACATCTACTACTCATAAAACATTAAGGGGGCCTAGAGGCGGATTAATTTTAACTAATGATGAAGCAATCATAAAAAAAATTAATAGATCTGTTTTTCCTGGAATTCAAGGAGGACCATTAATGCACGTTATCGCAGCTAAAGCTCAATGTTTTTATGAAGCAATGCAACCTGAATTTAAGGAATATCAAAAACAAGTATTAAAAAATATAAAATCTATGGAAAAAATATTCAAAGATAACGGTTACAATATTGTTACAAATGGAAGCGACAATCATTTATTACTTATAAATATATTTAATACTTTGGGCATCACAGGAAAAGAAGCGCAAGAAGTATTAGAATCTATTAATATTATTGTAAATAAAAATTCCGTCCCTTATGAAACCTTGCCATTAACGGAAACAAGTGGTATAAGAATAGGTACACCAGCTATGACTACTAAAGGATTTAATGAAAAGGATTTTGCTTTAGCAGCAAAAATAATTGTAGATGCATTAAATACATATGCTTCCTATAAAGATATTAGTAAAGTTACTTATCTAAAGGAAAATGTAAAAAAATTGGTAAGAAGGTAAATGATATGATATTAATTGATGGCAAAAAAGTAAGTGAAGAAATTAAGCAATCTATGAAGGAGGAAATTATTAGCAAAAATTTAAAGCCTTCATTAGTAGTAGTTCAAATAGGTGATAATGAAGCAAGCAACATATATGTAAAGCAAAAAGAAAAAATGGCAACTTATTTAGGAATAAGTTTTTCTTGTATAAAGTTTGATGACAGAGCTGATGAACAAAAGATAAAGGAAAAAATAATTGAATTAAATAACGATAAAAATGTAAGCGGAATAATTTTACAGTTACCGATACCAAATAAATTTGATCTAAATGGTATAATTAACTTAATTAATCCAGATAAAGATGTTGACGGATTAACAGATATTAATAGAATAAAATTAATTAA
>CAZLNV010000046.1:0-4263 GCA_964561095.1 uncultured Muribaculaceae bacterium
GATGGTGATGCAGAATACTTAAAAAGGTGCATGAATTTCTACAAAAAAGCAAATGTTTTGGCTTTTGGAAAAAACATTGAAGAAAAAGAAATGTATAAAAATTTATTAAAATATTTAGAGGATATAAAACCAGATATATTAGTTATCACTGGTCATGATGCATATTATGGAAAAAACAAAAATGGGAATTATAAAAATAGTGAAAATTTTATAAAAGCAGTAAGGGTGGCTAGGGAGTATGAAAAATCAAATGAAAATTTAATTGTAATAGCCGGGGCATGTCAGAGTGACTATGAAAGCTTATTAAGAGCAGGCTCCACATTTGCATCAAGTCCTAAAAGAATAAATATACACGCATTAGATCCTGCAATTGTGGCAGTTAGTTTAAGCCACTTAGAAAAAAATAAAGAGGTAAATTTAATAGATATTTTATCTAAAACTAAATATGGAGCTGAAGGAATGGGAGGTATAAAATCAAAAGGAACGATGTACACGGGTTATCCTAGGAACGAGGAAAAATGACAAATGAAAAAATAAAACAAAATATAGAAAACCTGATGGGTAAAAAGATTGTGGCAAAAATAAATGTAGGCAGAAACAAGTTTGAGTATATTGAGGGAATTATTTTAAACACTTATCCATTTTTATTTACAATTAAAACAGAAAATGAAATAAAATCTTTTTCATATTCAGATATTTTAACAAAAAACATTGTAGTAAAAGTAAATGAATAAAAATGCTTGTATTTGTTTTCCAAAAGATGTAAAATTAATATATAAACTTTAAGGAGGAAAGACACATGAAAATAACATCTGTAAAAGTACGCAAAGTTCAAAAAGAAAATTCGCGTATTAGAGGTTTTGCTTCAGTTGTGTTAGATGACAGTTTCGTTGTTTCTAACATAAGAATTATTGAAGGTGAAAGAGGTTTGTTTATTGCTATGCCTAGTCGTAAAAAACCAGATGGTGAATTCGAAGATATAGCACACCCAATAACTCAAGAATGCAGAAGTATGTTTGAAAGAGAAATCTTTGATGCTTATGAAAAAGCTGAAGAATATAGCTCTGAAACTACAGAAGAATATAGCTCAGAAACTACAGAAGAATAATAAACAAAGCTTTGAAAAAAGCTTTTTTTGTTATATAATTTTCATTTATTTCATATAATTTTCTAGGAGGAATTATGGACAAGAATATACAGGTTTTAACTCATAATATTCAAATTAATGAACGAAAAGGGATTATAATGAATGGAATAAAAAAAATTGAAAATTTTAATAGTGAAGAATTTTTTCTACAAAGTGTTATGGGATATATTCTTATAAAAGGAGAGGAATTAGAATTGATAAAGTTAGATACTATAGGAGGAACTATTTCAATTAAAGGAAAAATAAACAGTTTAAATTACCTAGATGATGGTAATAAAAAAATAAAAAAAGAAAGTATGGTATCAAGACTTTTTAAATAATGAATCTAAATATACAGATTTTTTCTTTATTGTTGTCTTTAATTTTTGGGATTGTTTCTTCTGTAGTTTTTAATTTATTCTATAATTTACTTTATAAAACAAAAATTATGTATAGAGTTTTTATAAATATCTTATTTATAACTGATTTAATTCTTATATATTTTATATTGCTTTTAAAAATTAACAATGGCAATATTAATTTTTCATTTATACTATTATTAGTTATAGCATTTCTGCTTTTTAACCAAAAAGCAAAAAAATTAAGAAAAATTATGAAATTAAAAAAAGTAAAATGTAAAAGCTAAATTGAAAAAAACATCTTAATGTGCTATAATCATATTAAAATAAGGAGTTGTATATGAAAAAAGCAACTAAAAAAGATAAAAGAAGAATATTTATATTAATAGTAATATTAATTCCTTTATCAGTGCTTTTTGTTTCCAATATGTTTAAATACTGGTCTCAAATATACAAGAATGTTAAAGATAAAAAAGAACTTGAAATAACCTATCAAGAAATATTAGAGCGCGAAGATGAATTAAAAAGTGAAATAATAAAATTACAAGATCCTGATTATGTAGCAAGATATGCAAGAGAAAAATACTTGTATTCCAAAGATGGAGAAATAATAATTAAAATAGATTAGCACTATACTTTAGTGTTATTTTTTGATAAAATTTTTAGTAAGGACGGAAATTATGAATGAAGTTTATGACTATATAAAGAATAAAAGTGGTATAAAAAATAAAGATACTGTAGTTGTTGGTGTATCAGGTGGACCTGATTCAATGGCTTTATTGCATATAATGAATAAAATAAGAAAAGAAATGGATTTATTCTTAATATGCGCGCATGTAAATCATAATGTTAGAGTTGAAAGCGAAAATGAGAGGTTGTTTTTGCAAGAATACTGTGAAAAAGAGGGAATTTATTTTGAATACATGAAAATAGAAGGTTATGGAGAAGATAATTTTGAAAATGAAGCAAGAACTATTAGATATAACTATTTTGAAAAACTAATAAAGCAATATGGCGCAAAGTTTTTGCTTACAGCGCATCATGGTGATGATTTAATTGAGACAGTTTTAATGAGAATTGTAAGGGGGTCTACTTTAAAGGGTTACAGTGGATTTACAAAAGAAGTTCAAAAAGATGGATACAAGATATTACGCCCTTTTATTACTCTTACAAAATCAGAAATAGAAGAATACAATAAAGAAAATAAGATAAAGTATGTAATTGATAAAACAAATTTTGAAGATATTCATACTAGAAACAGATATAGAAAATACGTATTACCATTTTTAAAAAATGAAAATCCAAATGTACATTTAAAATTTTTAAAATTTAGCGAAGTGTTGCTGGAAAATAACGAATATATAGAAAAAGAAGTGTGCAATTTAAAAAATAAGGTTTTAAAACAAGGAGTATTAGATATTGAAAAATTTAAAGAATTGGATAATGTAATAAAAACTAAAATAATTTATTCAATAATGGAAACAATATATGGAGATGATTTATTAATTATAAGTGATGCACATGTTAATTTAATAATTAACTTAGTTTATTCTTCAAAAGCAAATAGTTCTATTCATTTACCAAATAATGTAATATGCACTAAAAGTTATAATGATTTAACATTCAATTTTTATGAACCAACTAATGAGGAATACGAAGTAGAAATTATTGACATGGTAAATTTACCAAATGGAAAAAACATAGAAGTAGTTGATTCTTCTGAATGGACAAATAATTTTGTTTGTAGACTATCTTTAAAAGAAGTACAACTTCCGTTGTATGTTAGAACCAGAAGAAATGGTGATAAGATGCAAATAAAAAAGATGTTAGGAAATAAAAAAATAAACGATATATTTATTGATGAAAAGGTTCCAATGGAGCAAAGAAATACATGGCCAGTAGTACTAGATGCAAAAGAAGAAATAGTTTGGTTACCAGGTCTTAGAAAATCAAAGTTTGACAAAGAAATAGATGAAGAGTATGATATTACTTTAAGATATTATTAGAAGGAGAAGAAATGATTATACAAGGAAAAAACAATTTATTTAAAAATGTACTGCCATATATATTATTATGTGCAGTAATATTATCTACTTTATTATTTTTTAATTCTATGAAAAATGAAGTACATGATATGGATTATAATGAATTCATAAAAGAATTAAATGAAGGAAAAGTTGATGAATTAAGTATTACACCCAAGAGTGGAGATGGGGTATATCAATTAAATGGTAAATTATCTTCATATGATAAGAATGAAAGCTTTAAAGTGATAATGCCGCTATCAGATTCAGTAATTGATACTGTGTTAAAAACCGCTGAAACTCAAAAGCTAGAAGTAAAAACAAATACTAATCCGGAAAACAGTTCTTGGTTATTGATATTGGTAAATTTTGTTCCAACATTGATTTTACTTGCAGCTATGTTTTTCTTATTAACTAAACTTGGAAATAATGGAAAAGGAACATTTGATTTTGGAAAAAGCAAAGCAAAATTATCAGAAGATGGTGCTAAAACAACATTTAAAGATGTAGCAGGATTAAAGGAAGAAAAAGAAGAAGTACAAGAATTAATAGATTTTTTAAAGAATCCGAAGAAGTTTCAAAAATTGGGCGCGAGAATTCCAAAAGGTGTCTTATTAGTAGGCCCTCCTGGAACAGGTAAGACTTTACTCGCTAGAGCGGTAGCCGGTGAAGCAAAAGTACCATTTTATTATATAAGTGGTTCAGATTTTGTTGAATTATTTGTAGGTGTTGGAGCATCTCGTGTAAGAGACAT
>CAZLNV010000047.1:0-3751 GCA_964561095.1 uncultured Muribaculaceae bacterium
TTGCTACGATTACATCAAAATCAAACCAATTTTCTTTTTCGATTTTTTCAATCATATCAGTATCACCAACATAATCAGCACCGGCTTCTTTAGCTTCATTAGCTTGGCTCTTAGTAATAACTAAGATCTTTTTAGTTTTGCCAGTTCCGTTTGGTAAGACTACAGAACTTCTAACATTCATTTCTGTTTTTTTAGCATCAATGTTTAATCTTACTGCTACTTCTACAGTTTCATCAAATTTTCTTGTTTTTAAACTTTTTAAAGTTTTTAACGCCTCATCAATAGTATAAGTTTTATTCTTGTCTACTTTTTCAGAAGCTTCCACATATAATTTTCCATGTTTTTTCATGAGTATCCTCCTTACTGTGGTTTTTGGATTATTTTATTTACTCGACTTATAATTATTTTTCTTCTTCTGTTACTTCAGTTTCAGCAACTTGTTCGCTTACTTCAACTTCCGGAACTGACTCTTCAGCCATAGCTTTAGCATCTGCTTCCATTTGTTCAAGTGAAGCTTCCATCTTAGCATATTCTTCTTCAGCTTTTTGAGCTTTTGCTGCTTGTTCAGCTAATTCAGCATCATTAACACCTTTAATAGCTATACCCATATTTCTTGCAGTACCCGCTACTATTTCCATAGCTTCTTCAACATTGTATGCATTTAAATCTGGTAATTTAATTTCAGCTATTTTTCTTAAATCATCTTTTGTTATAGTTGCCACTATTTCATTAGCACCCTTTGTAGATCCTTTTGAAATGTTAGCAGCTTTTAATAAAAGAGTTGATGCTGGTGGAGTCTTTAATACAAAATCAAATGTCCTGTCATCATAGATTGTAATTTCAACTGGGATAACATTTCCCATTTTTTCTCTAGTTGCGTCATTATATCTTGTACAAAACTCTTGTAAATTAATTCCTGCAGGTCCTAACACTGTTCCAACTGGTGGAGCTGGTGTAGCTTTTCCTGCTTCAATTTGTAATTTAACAACTTTTGCTATATTCTTTGCCACGAAAAACACCTCCTATTTAGTTTCTTTTTCGCGAGTGGTACACGATAATCCATAATCTCCCACTAATCAAACTATATATAAATATAAATTTGCCTATTCATAATAACATATAAATATTTATAATTCAAGGTTTTTATTGTTTTTTTGGTAAAAATATTTCCTTTGTAGTATACTATTAAATAGAGGAAAATATGAAAGAAAAGATTTGTAAATATATTTTTGCAATTTTTAATATAATTGCCGCTACTCTATACTTTATAGCATTCTTTACCAAAAATATGATTTTTTTAGGATTTGGGGGAGCTATATTAATAATTAATTCCATCGCAGGACTTATATGTGATAATTTAAAAAAGAAAAAGAAAGTTAGCATTTAACTTTCTTTTTAATTAACATTTTGTAATTTGTAAAAGTTCTACTTCAACAGGTGTTTCTTGTCCAAATAAATCTATTAATACAGTCAACTTTTGATTATCTAAATCAAGTGTTTCAATTTTACCAAACATACCTTTGAACGGTCCTTCAATGATAGTAATAGCATCTCCAACTTTAACATCAGTGTTAACTTCCATATTATTAATACCTTCATTAGCAAGTATTTTGTCAATTTCTTGAGGCAATAGCGGAGTTGGTTTAGCTCCCTTACCAGAAGATCCAATGAATCCAGTTACGCCAGGAGTGTTACGAACAACATACCAAGCCTCATCACTCATAATCATTTCTACAAGTACATACCCAGGAAACATTTTTTTAACTTTCTCTTTTTTTACACCATCTTTAATTTCAACTTCTTTTTGTTCTGGAATAATAACTCTAAAAATATTATTTCCCATTCCCATAGATTCAGTTCTCATTTCAAGATTTTCTTTAACCTTACTTTCATGTCCTGAATAAGTATTAACAACATACCACAATTTATCTTCCATTAACTAGCTAACCCCCTTAAAAATGCAAATAAAACATCAAGTCCATAAAAGAATAAACCAAAAAACACTATCATGCTTATACATATAACAGAATTTTTTACCATATCCTTAGCTTTAGGCCAATGAGTTCTTTTCGCTTCTTTTCCTACTCCTCTAAAAAAGTCTTTTAATTTATTCATTTTCTTCCTCCAAAAAAAAACACCTTTAACTTCGTGTAAATAAAATATATCATAAATTTATTTTATAATCAAGTGTTTTTATTTATTATTAATTATTTTACTTAGTTTTAGTGGTTTGGTATAACAATTATTTTTAATGTTATATCTAGCAATACTTTCTTCTCTTACAAAATTTGCCCCCCACATAGCGATGCTAGTTCCATAGATTAATAACAATGTGGAAATATATTTTGGATCATATATAGGCCCTAGTAAAGAACAAAGCACTACATACTCAAATGATTTTATCGTATCTCCAACTTCTGGATTTTCTCCGCTAAACTGATAATAATAATTCTCAAGATATTTTTTCTTAAATGATTCACTATAATAATTATCGTTCATAATATCTCCTTTAATAATGGACATACTACCAAAGATGAATTAGAAAGTCAAATTAAAACATAGAATATTCTATGTTTAAAATGAATCAATATTTACCTTTATATTTTTAACACCTTCATTATAAGCTTTCGCTTGAATTAAAGTTTTAATTGAATTAGCTATTTTTCCTTTTTTACCAATTACCCTACCCATATCAGATTCACTAACAAGTATTTCGATTATTAATCCTTCTTCAGTTTCAAAATCTTTTACTTTTACTAAATCGCTTTCTTTAGTTAATCGAGTAACTAGAAATTCTGCAAATTCTGTTAAAGTCATTATTTAGAATTCTTTGAATCATTAAATTTCTTCATGATTCCAGCTTTTGTAAATATGTTTTTAACAGTATCTGTTGGAGCTGCTCCAGTCTTCAACCATTTTAATGCTAATTCTTCATTGATATTACTTTTGTTATCTTCTAAAGTACTATAAGTTCCTATTAATTCAATAAAAGTTCCATCTCTTTTTTCTCTTGCATCAGCTGCTACAATACGATAAAAAGGTCTTTTTTTAGATCCCATTCTTTTTAGTCTTAATTTAACTGCCATTGTTTTCTCCTTCTTTCTAATAATGATATTACAACATAAAAGAAGATATGTCAACCTTTTTTGGTTGACATATCTATTTTCCTTCATCCAAGAAGTTTTCATTTACTTCATTATCAATTTCAGTATTCACCTGTTCTTTTGATACTACTTCTTCAATTAAATCATAATCATCTTCTTCATCTTCAGCAATTATTCTAACCTTTGTATCTCCAATAATTTCAATTCCTAATTCTTTTTCGATATCATAATTGATTGTATTACCACTTACTTTTACATCAACACAATTAGGATTTCTTAAACTTCTTATAATAATTTCAGATGAATCTGTTAAAGTTGCTTCTTCTTTTAATCTAATATTCACGTTCTCTTCATAATTAACTTTTGCTGTTGAAACATTAGTCTTGGTATTGTTGTCATAACTATACCAAATGTTAACATCAAAATTTCCTTTAATAAGTACATTACCATTTTTATTAGTTCCAAATAAATTGTGATTAATTACCCAGCAACCTAAAACCGTATCTACTATATCATCTACTGATAAACTGTAACTATTTTTAAATGTTTTTTTGCCTTTTCCTATAACCGCTTTAGTAACTATTTCTTTATATTGTGCCATATGACCTCCTCACAATAATTTATGCATATAGCCTAAATTATGTGAG
>CAZLNV010000048.1:0-3571 GCA_964561095.1 uncultured Muribaculaceae bacterium
TTCCCGACCATTAAAATAAAATAGTTTCACTGAGTGAAACTTTTTTTATTGAAATTAAGTATTATTATTTTTTAATGAATTTAAGACTAACCCAGTCATAATAAAAGAAATAATTAAAGAGGATCCCCCATAACTGATAAACGGTAAAGGAATTCCTGTTATTGGAATTAATCCTATAGTCATAGCGATATTTTGTAGTTGTGGATAAATGAAACTAATTATTATTCCACAAATGATATATTTATCTCGACTTTTTGAACTTTTAATTCCTATATCTATAATTTTTAAATCAAAAATAATAATAACAGTAATTAAAACAATTCCACCAATTAATCCAAAGTTACTTATAAAAACCGGAAAAATAAAATCAGTGTATGGTTCTGGGAAATATACTGGTAAATTATTGACCCCATGTCCAAATAAGTTTGAAGTGCCAATGGTAATTAAACTATTTTCTAACTGTAAACCACTGCTATTTTTCCAATCAACAATTCTAAATATTCTGTAATATAAACTATCTCCAAAAAAATTTATAAAATTAGTTGGAAATTTAATATAAAAATATGCAAAAAAACATATTAAACCTATAGATAATAAAAATAAAATTGCAACCCATCTTGTCCTAATCTCGCTTATAAATATCATAGATGCCGCAATAATTAGATAAGCGATAACTGCGCCAGTGTCAGGTTCTACAAATACTAAAAAGCAAGGAATTAATGTTAATCCAATTATTTTAAGTATTAATATAATTTCTTTTTTATAGTTTTTTACTTCTTCAAAATGATAATCATTTAAAATTTTTGATAAATATATAACTAATCCTAGTTTTGCAAATTCACTAGGTTGAAAACTAAAAAATCCAAGATTAATCCATCCTTTAGTGTTGTTAATATCAGTTCCAATAATTAAAACTAAAATTAATAAAATTATAGAAGTAATATAAATTAATTTTGAAAATCTTAATATTTTTTCATTGCCAATAAAGATTACACTAATAAAAATTCCAACGCCTAGCGCATACCAAATTAATTGCTTTAAATATATGTTTTCATAATTAATAGATAAAATACTTGTTGTACTATAGATAGAAATAATACTTATGGCAAAGAAAAATAGTATACAACTGGGAATTAATAATTCCATTTTTTTCTTATTCATCATATAAATATTATTAACAAAAAAATAAAATATATATCAATATTGGGCAATAATCATAGAATATTATTGGAGGGATTATGGAAAAAAAATTACCGAGTGTATTTGTTAATAGTGGTGCTAAAAAAATAATTTCAAATAATAGAAAAATTTTTTATTCTTCTTGTGATATAGATAATAACTTGTCTTTAAAAGATGATAATATTGTGAAGAAAAAAATTAAAGATATATCCATTAGAAAAAAAATAAATGATATATTTTCTTCATCAAAATTTGTATATAAAGCAAAAGTCCTAATAACTACAAAAGAAGAAGGGCCAATTAAAGAAATAATAATATCAAAAACTCCGGATTCAATATTAACATTATCAAATAAAAAAATTAAATATGAAGATATAATTGAAATAAAAATGCTTTGATTTAATAGGTATAAATTGTTAAAATTATACTAGGAGTAGTAATATGATATATACAAGCAATTATGATAATGCCAAAAGTGGTAATTTAATATCAATATCTCAGGATGGTGGAAAAGGTAAAAACTTTGAAGGAAAGGTATGTTCTTCTTTAGCACCCAAACTTCTTTTTTGGAATGTATGGCATGATAATATAGGCAAAATTGATTCTGAAATGAACCGTCAATTTTATATGAACCAATATTATTATCAAGTATTAAGAAAGGTAAATTTTAATAATTTACTCAGCAACTTAGGAAATGATACAATTCTTTTGTGCTATGAAGAGCCAAATGAATTTTGTCATAGATTTTTATTAGCTTCATACTTAGAAATAAAGTATGGAATAAGTGTTCCAGAACTTTTAATTGATGAGAATGGAAACTATATATCAACCACATACAAACCATATTATTTAAAAGATAAAATGTTAAGACTAGTTCAAATACACGAAAGATGATATAATACACCTTGAGGTGAAAAATATGAATTTGCCAAATCTATTAGATGCAAAAAAAAGGACTATCAATAAACCAGAATATTTAGAATATGAAAATCTTCTAAATTTATTTGGTGTTAATAAAAAATATATGCTTAGAACATATGGATGTCAAATGAATGAGCATGATTCTGAAAATATTAGTGGGCTTTTAGAAAGCGTTGGATTTGAAAAAACAGATCTGATTGAAGAGGCAGATTTAATTTTATTAAACACATGTGCCATTAGAGAGAATGCTCATAATAAAGTATTTGGATTTTTAGGAAGAATCAAGCATTTGAAACAAGAAAAACCTAATTTAATTGTTGGAATGTGTGGATGTATGTCTCAGGAAGAAAATGTTATTAAAGAAATATTAGAAAAATATAAATGGATGGATTTTGTTGTCGGAACTCATAACATAAATAATTTGCTTAACGTAATTAGTAGTTCTATGAATGATAAAAAAACAAATATAGAAGTATATTCAAAAGAAGGAGATATAGTAGAAGGAATTCCAGTAAAAAGAGATTCTAAAATTTCAGCTTGGGTAAATATAATACTAGGATGTGATAAATTTTGTACTTATTGTATAGTTCCTTACGCCAGAGGCAAACAAAGAAGTAGAAAAAAAGAAGACATTGTTAAAGAAATTGAAGATTTGAAAAAAGAAGGATATAAAGAAGTCACTTTATTAGGCCAAAATGTAAATGCTTATGGTAAAGACTTATATGAAGATTATGATTTATCTTCTTTATTAGAAGATGTAGCAAAAACCGGAATTGAAAGAATAAGATTTGTTACATCTCATCCATGGGATTTTACTGATAACATGATTAAAATTATATCTAAATATAAAAATATAATGCCTTATATTCATTTACCCGTTCAATCTGGTAGTAATAAAATATTAAAATTGATGGGCAGGCGTTACACAAAAGAAAGTTACCTAGAACTTTATAATAAAATTAGAAAAATAGAAAATATCACAATAACTACAGATATAATAGTAGGTTTTCCAGAAGAAAGTGAAGAGGATTTTGAAGAAACTATAGATTTAGTAAATAAATGTAAATTTGACGGAGCTTTTACTTTTATATATTCTCCACGTGAAGGAACTCCTGCCTCAGTCATGCAAAATCAAATATCTGAAGAGATTAAGCATAAAAGATTGAAAAGACTAAATACATTAATAAATAAATATAGTAATGAATCGAATAAGAAGATGCTTAATACTGTGGTGAAATGTTTAGTAACGTCTTCTAGTGAAAAAGATTTATCAAAAGTTTCGGGATATACTGAAAATATGAAACTTGTTAATATAAAGGCACCCAAAGAAACAATCGGAAAGATTATTGATGTTAAAATAACAGACGCTAAAAGTTTTAGTTTAGATGGTGAAATAATAAATAATTAAAATACACGCTCACATAATTTAGGCTATATGCATAAATTATTGTGAGGAGGTCATATGGCACAA
>CAZLNV010000049.1:0-3478 GCA_964561095.1 uncultured Muribaculaceae bacterium
GTGCTATTATATTGAACCATCTATCTTTATAAAAAAACATTATAGCAGGTTCTTTAGTTCTCCAAGCTCTGCCATCTTTTTTAGTAACTAAAACATTATCGTTTCCTAAAACTATATAATTTTTAGAAATATCAAGTATTAATGCTTTATCCCAAGTTTTATAAATTATACCATTGTGTTTATAACAATGAATTGCAAGTGTGTCTCCAACAGATAGTTTCATAAGACACCTCTTTCACATAAATAGTATACCACACATTCTTCCAAATTAAAAGAAGCTTAGTGTAAAGCTTCTATTGCGCGATCTAATTGCTCATCATTTCCATTAGTAATGTTAACTAATATATCCGGTTCTATACCAACTTCATTTATACTTTTGCCACTAGGCGTTAACCAATAAGCAGTTGTATATTTGATCATCGACCCATTTGATAACGTTTCAGTTTCTTGAACTGTACCTTTGCCAAAAGATTTAGTACCCACTAATTTAGCTCCATAGCTTTCTTTTAACGCTGTTGCCAATATTTCGGCTGCACTAGCACTTCCACCATTTATTAATACAACCATTGGATATGTAGTCTTTGTGCTATCTTCTGCAGTATATTTTTTTATAGTTCCTTCTTTATCTTTTAATTGGTATATTATTTTTCCTTTGTCCAAAAACAAATCACATATATCTTTAGCTACGCTTAAATAACCACCAGAATTATTTCTAACATCTATTATTAATGATTTAATATTTTTTTCTTTTAATTCATCTAATGCTTTTTCAACTTGTTTAGTTGAAGTTGTTGAAAAAGTAGTTATATTAATATAACCAATATTATCTTTAACAATTTCATAATTTACGCTTGGTATAATAACGTTAGATACATCAATCTTTACTATTTTATCTACATTGTCTCTTCTATAAGTAATATTTACTTCCGTTGCCAAAGCCCCTTTAATAATTTTAGCAACATCACTTGCAGTTTTATTTGTCATACTCTCACCATTGACAGCCATTATTAAATCTCCCGCTTTTAACCCTGCTTTTTCTGCTGGAGTGTTTTTAAATATAGAGACTATTTCAATATTTCCATCATCTTTATTTGTAATTTCTACCCCTATTCCTTTATATTCACCATTAAGTCTATCTTGTAAATCCGATGTGGCATCTTCATCCAAATAATCTGTATATACATCCAAATAATTTAACATCCCATCAATCGCAGAATTTATTAGACCCTTTTCATCTATATCTTCAACATACTTTTCTTTTAATTCATCATATATTTTTATAAATTCTTTTAGTTCCTCATATTCCTCTTTGCTGTTTGTTTGACTTGATATATAGTTATAGTTTTTAAATACTAAATATCCACTAAATACACTTACAACTAATGAAACTATAACTATTACAATTATCATTTCAACCAAAGAAAAAGTTGCTACTCTTTTCTCAGTAGTATTTGTCTCTTTCTTCTCTTTCTTAGTCACTTTTTTCAAAACGTTCTTTTTATCTTTTACTTTTTTATTTTTTTCTTTTATCTCTTTCATATATATCCATCCTTATTTTCTATTTATTATGATACCACAAATTAAATGTTTTTAAAACTGAAATTAGAAATATTTTTAAAATAGATTATATTATATTTACAAAGCAAGCGTAAAGTATAAAAACATTTCATCATTGACTTTGTAAAATAAAAAAACTCATTTCTGAGTTTCTTATTTATTTAACTAACTCCAATCTTACGATTAAAGCATCGTCTCCTCTTCTTTCTTTTAACTTAATGATTCTTGTATAGCCACCATTTCTTTCAGTATATAAAGGCGCAATTTCATTAAATAGTTTTTTAACTAATTCTGAATCATTATTTAAGAATGCAAGAGCTAATCTTCTTGAAATTAAAGTTCCCTTTTTTCCATAAGAAATCATTTTATCAACAAATTTTCTTACTTCTTTTGCTCTTTCTTCAGTTGTTTCAACATAACCATTATCTAAAACAGTTTTAGTTAAACCAGCTAAAATGCTTCTTCTAATTCTTGTTTCTCTATTAAGTTTTCTATAAGCCATGATTTCCTCCTACTCATCATCACGGAATTTAAGACCCATGTCTTTAATTTTATCCATAACTTCTTTTAATGATTTTTTTCCTAAGTTCCTGATTTTCATCATTTCATCTTCACTAATAGTAGTGATGTCTTGAATTGTATGAATAGCAGCTCTTTTCAAACAATTATATGCTCTTACTGATAGATCTAACTCTTCAATAGGAGTTTCTAATGTTTTAGTAATTGGATCATCTTCTTTATCAGTTAATAATCCTGTTACATCTGAAATTGAATTTAATTTAGTTACAACTTCAAAATGTTCAATTAATATTCTACTAGCTAGTGCTATAGCTTCTTCAGGATGCATTGATCCATTAGTCCATACATCTAAAATTAACTTATCATAGTTTTCATTTTGTCCAACACGAGCATCTTCTACATCGTAGCTAATTCTTTCAATTGGACTGTATAATGAATCTATTGCAATATATCCAACTTCTGCATCAGGAATATTTTTAGCATTTTGTTTAGCATCTACATATCCACGACCATTTGAAACTTTCATAGTCATATCAATAGATCCACCTTTTGATAAAGTACATATTACTAAATCTGGGTTTACTATTTCTATATCTGAATTCTTTTCAATGTCTCCTGCAGTTACTTGACCTTCTTTAGAAGATTTTAAATGTAACACTCTATCTTCTTCAGTATGGTTTTTTAGTACTAATGATTTTAAATTTAATACTATTTCTGTAACATCTTCTACTATTCCATCTATTTTTTGGAATTCATGTAGAACTCCTTCAATTTTAATATTTGTAATAGCACTACCTGGCAAACTTGATAACATTACTCGTCTAAGAGCATTACCAATTGTTCTACCAAATCCTCTTTCAAGTGGTTCTAATACAAATTTTCCATAAAAATTGTTTTCAACATATTCAACAACTTTATATTCTGGTTTTTCAAATCTTAACATATTCTTATTCCCCTTCCTTACATACGTCTTCTTTTTGGTGATCTACATCCGTTATGAGGTATTGGTGTAACATCGTTAATAGCAGTTATTTCAAGTCCAGCTGTTTGTAATGAACGAATAGCTGTTTCACGTGCTCCCCCAATTCCCTTAACAAATACTTCTACTTTTCTAATTCCTGCATCATATGCAGCCTTTCCGGCTACTTCAGCAGCTTGACCTCCTGCAAAAGGAGTTTTCTTCTTGCTACCTTTATATCCAATGCTTCCTGCAGAAGCCCAACTAGCAACTCCTCCATCTTCATCAGTTATAGTAACAATAGTATTATTGAATGTTGAATGTATATGTGCTTGTCCTTGAACAACACTTTTCTTTGCTTTTCTTTTTCTTCTGTTATATGCCATTATTTAGTCCCTCCTATTTCTTCTTATTAGCAATTACTTTGCCTTTACCTTTACGAGT
>CAZLNV010000050.1:0-3129 GCA_964561095.1 uncultured Muribaculaceae bacterium
AATTAATGCTTCATCAGTATTACTTGTACTATCTTTTTCAAGAGTATTAGTTAAAATATCATCTTCACCAAAAACATTAATAATATCTTCGTCGCTTGATAAACCTAAAGCTCTTAATAACGTAGTTATTGTTACTTTTCTAGTTCTATCAATTCTAACATGAAAAATATTACGAGCATCTAGTTCGTATTCTAACCATGTTCCTTTATTTGGAATGATTTCACTCTTAATTAAGTTTCTACCATTTTTATCTATTTCATTTTTGAAATAAATACTAGGTGAACGAACCAATTGTGAGTTAATAACTCTTTCTACACCATTAATTATAAATGAACCTGTAGGAGTCATTAAAGGCATATCCCCTAAATATACTTCTTGTTCCTTAACTTCACCTGTTTCATTAATAAATAGTCTAGCTTGAACCTTCAAAGGTGCAGCATAGCTCACTCTTCTTTCCTTAGATTCCCTAACTGAATATTTAGGTTCATCAAAATGATAATCACCAAACTCTAGTGATAATGAACCTGAAAAACTTTCAACTGGGAAGACATCCCCAAAAACTTCTTTGATTCCAACATTTTTAAATGTTTCAAAGGAGTCTTTTTGAATTTCCATTAAATTGCTTAACTCTAACGTATTGTTAGCGCCCCCGTAATTTCTTCTTTCTCTATGGTCACCAAATTTTTGTATTTTGTATGCCACTATTTCACCCCAATTCCAATAAATTTTTAAAAGACTACAATAATTTGAAAATCAATATATCGCAATTTATAATTTTATCAAACTCTTATAAACAAGTCAATGCTTTTCAAATTTTTTTGTCAAATAATATGTAAAATACATATTTTTAGATATTTTTCTTACCTACTATAATAAAATATCCTTTTTTCTTATCTTTAATTTCTATTTTATAATCACGTTCAAGTACTTTTATTGTACTTAAAGCTCCTTGATCTTTTCTAATTACAAACCATAATTCACCATTATCGTTTAAGTGATCTTTGGCACCAATTAGAATTTCTAAAAGTTTAGTTTTACCAACTCTAATCGGTGGGTTTGTAATAATGATGTCGTAAACATCTTTAACTTCACTATAAGCATCTGAATAAAATGCATTCGCATCACATTCATGCTTTTTAATGTTCATATTAGATAAATGAACACTTCTTTTATTAACATCCACCATGTCAACTCTACTCTTTGTAATTAATGATAGTGTTATACCAATCACACCATATCCTGATCCCATATCCAAAATCTTCAATGAGTCATTATGATATTTCAAATATGTTTTAATTAATATATCACTACCAGTATCAATCTTACTTTTGGAAAACACTCCCTCATCAGAATAAAAAATAAAAGAATTATCAAGTATATCATACTTAATTTCTTTTATTTCGCTCTTCAAATTTTCATTGTTTGTCCAGTATTGTTCCAAATTATTTTCCCCTTTTTATCAATTTTATTATTTAATTAAATTACGTTTAACGCAATTATTTAATGTTTCATAATCTATAGAGGCTCTAATTAATATTTCTTCACCAGTTTCTGAGATGTGTTCAACTCTAATACCTTCTATTGCACACAAGCGTTTTAACGACATAGCAAAATTATTTCATCATAAATAGCTTTAACTTCTCTAAACTGATTATTTTTCAAATACTCAAATCTAGCTGCTACGATTTCTTCTAAATCTTTTCCCATAAAACCTCCTAAATTTTATTTTTTTCTTGTTAAAACTTTGTTTAATGCCTCTTTAGTTGTACCAACTCTAATAACTGGTCTTAAAGATACATCATATTCCTCAAAATCAAAGCCATATTTTTCAAATACATCTTGTAAAATTTCTGTGTCTTCATAATGTATACTCACTTTAATGATGATTTTTCCTTCTTCATCAGGTATTCCATTAGATAAAGCTTCAATTATTTCATAATATTCTCGTAAAAGTCTAGCTTCTTTTGCTTTACTAATTTCTTCTTCAATATATGATGAATCATGTACATTATCAAACTTTTCTATGACATTTCTTGCTAAATTTTGGCAAGTAGAAGCTGTTTCACTTGTGTTTGATAAAAAGTTTTCAGTCATTCCTTTGTGAATAGCACAAGCCTTTTCTTCTTGTTCTTTTTGATAAGCTTCAATCATTTTTTTTACAATATTTCCACCTATTGAATTCTTCATATTTTCTCCTTACTTAAAAACGCAAAAAAGCCTTTTTGCAAAGGCTTATTGTACTACGCTAATTCAACTTCAGCGCCAGCTTCTTCTAATTTGGCTTTTAATTCATTAGCTTCATCAGCAGAAACGTTTTCTTTAATGTTACCACCAGCATCAGCTAAATCTTTTGCTTCTTTAAGTCCTAATCCAGTTACTTCTCTAATTACTTTAATAACTTGTAATTTAGTTGCACCAGCATTTTTAAGAACTACAGTCTTAGTAGAACTTCCTTCTTCTTCAACTGCGGCTGGAGCAGCTGCAACTGCTACTGCAGATGGATCTACACCAAATTCTTCTTTCATCATATCAACTAATTCTTTAACTTCAAGAATTGTTTTTTCTTTTAATGCTGCGATAATGTCTTTGTTTTCAATTTTTGCCATTATTCATTTCCTCCTTTTTCTAACTTTTCAGCATATAAGTTAAGCCCTATACTTAAGTTTCTTAAATGTTCAATTAAACCACCAGCAAACATAGTAAGTAATCCTTCCATAGATGGAATATCTGCATATTGTTTAATAACTTCAGCTCCAACTACTTCTTTGTCGATATAACCAGCTCTTATCTCTAGTGCTGGACATGTCTTAGCAAAATTACTTAAAATTTTGATAGGTTCAATTATATCATTTGAGAATAAGTATGCGTTAGGCCCTTCCATAAAATCTTCTAATTCAATGTTTTTGTCTTTAAGAGCAAAATGCATTAATGAATTCTTATAGACTTTAATGTCAGTTCCAATTTCTCTTAAACTTCTTCTTAACTTTGTAATTTCATCAACTGTAAGTCCACGATAATCTATTAGCAAAAATGTTTTAGAATTATTTAACTTATTTTTGATTTCTTCTACAACAGCTTTCTTTTGTTCAAGAATTTTTTCGCTTGCCATATATATCCTCCTTTTTTATT
>CAZLNV010000051.1:0-2926 GCA_964561095.1 uncultured Muribaculaceae bacterium
GTAACACTTCCGTTTTTAAGTTATGGTGGTTCATCTTTATTAGTAAGTATGGCATCTATTGGAATAATTTTAAATATAGGTAAAAAAAAATAACTTTATTATTTCAAATAAACTAAATTAAATATATTGTGATATAATACCAAAAGAGGTGTTCTATGAAAAAAATTTTAATTATTGAAGATGAACCTAAATTAAGAAATGAATTAAATGTTTTTTTAAAAAATAATGGTTACCAAATAATTGAACTGCTTGATTTTAATCATACTATCGACTTTATTAAGCAAAACAAGGTTGATTTAATTCTTTTAGATATCAACATACCTAATATTAATGGAGAAGTGGTTTTAAAAGAAATAAGAAAAGATATTGATACTCCTGTTATTATGGTAACTAGTAGAAATACTGAGTTAGATGAGTTTTTAAGCATTAATTACGGAGCAGATGATTTTATAACTAAGCCGTATAATCCTCAAATATTACTTGCAAGAATAGAAAGATTATTAAAAAGAATCAATAATGTATCAAATACTATTAGTTATAAAAATCTAATATTAGATGTTTCTAAATCCATAATTATATCTAATGATAAAACAATGGATTTAAGTAAAAATAAAACAAAAATATTATATTATTTATTAACTAATAAAGAAAAAATAGTATCAAGAGATGATCTTATGAGTTATTTATGGGATGATAATCTGTTTATAGATGATAATACTTTGACAGTTAATATAAACAGATTAAGATCAAAATTAGAATAATTAAATTATAAAGATTTAATTATTACTAAAAGAGGGCAAGGATATATTATATTATGAAATTTATAGAATACCTTAAAGATAAATTTTTATCAGTATTTATATCTTTTTTATCAATAGTATTAATATTATTTTTATTATTATTTTTAAATGCTCATATTTTATTAATAGTTTTTATACCAGTTATTTTATTCACAGTATATTTAATATTATTTATATATAACTATGCGAGAAAAAGAGATTTTTATAATAGTTTAAAAATAAGCCTTGATAAATTAGATAAAAAATATTTGATTACTGAAATATTAAAAAAACCTGATTTTTTAGATGGTGAAATATTGCTGGATTCACTTTATGAAATAGATAGATCATATATTGAAGAATTGGAAAAGTATAAATATAATGCTAAAGAATTAAAAGAATATATAGAATTATGGTGTCATGAAATTAAAACTCCAATCGCGACCTCTAAATTAATTATGGACAACAATAAAAGTGAAGTGACAGAAAGTATACTTGAAGAGATTGAAAAAATAGAATCACATGTAGAACAAGTTTTATATTATGCACGAAGCGAAAATGTGGAAAAGGATTATATTATTAAACAAGTGGATTTAAAAAATATCATACAAGACGTTTTAAGGCAAAATAAAAAATCTTTAATAAAGAAAAAAATTAAAATTAATATTTTTTTAAATTCAGTTTTAGTAGAAAGTGATTCTAAGTGGTTAGAATTTATTATTAATCAAATTATATCTAATAGTATTAAGTATTCTAAAGAAAAGGGTTGTATTATTGACATAAATTACAAATTGAATAAAAATAATACTATATTAACAATAAAAGACAATGGCATAGGAATAAATTCTTCTGATATTAATAAAGTATTTGATAAAGGATTTACAGGATCTAATGGTAGAAGTAAGTATAGTTCTACTGGAATTGGATTATATTTATGTAAAAAATTATGTGATAAATTAGGGCATAATTTATTTATAAGTTCAAAACTTAATAAAGAAACTATTGTTACAATAGTATTTCCGAACAGTTCTTTAATGAATGAAATAAAATAATCTTACATTTATGTAAGATTTTGTAATATAAATCGATTGCTGTATTTTATATAAAATAATAAAATGTAAATGAGGTGAAACAAATGGAAGTTTTAAAAATAGAAAACATGGAAAAATATTATGGCAACAAAGGCAATATTACTAAAGCAGTAGATAATATTTCTTTTAGTGTAAATAAGGGTGAATTTGTTGCTATTATGGGTGCTTCTGGAAGTGGTAAAACAACTCTTTTAAATTGTATTTCTACTATCGATAGAGTTACCAGTGGGAAAATACTTATAAATGATATAGATATCACTAGAATTAGGGGCAATAAACTAAATAAATTTAGAAGAGAAGAATTGGGTTTTATATTTCAAGATTTTAATTTATTGGATACTTTAACTGCTTATGAAAACATTTCTTTGGCATTAACTATTAATAATGTAAATTTCAAAGAAATAGAAAAAAAGTATTAGAAGTTTCTAAAGAATTGGAAATTGAGAGCGTATTAAAAAAATATCCTTATCAGATGAGCGGGGGACAAAAACAAAGAGTTGCAAGTGCAAGAGCAATAATTACTAATCCGACTTTGATCTTAGCAGATGAACCAACTGGAGCACTCGATTCAAAATCATCTAGAATGTTACTTGAAAAATTTGAGACATTAAATGACACTTTAGAAGCAACTATTTTAATGGTTACACATGACGCTTTTACTGCTTCATATGCAGATAGAATTATTTTTATAAAAGATGGCAAAATATTTAATGAAATAATAAAGGGTAAAAAATCTCGTAAAGAATTTTTTGAAAATATTATTGATGTAGTCACTTTGCTTGGAGGTGACTTAAACAATGTTATTTAGTTTATCATTTAAAAATATTAAAAAAAGTTTAAAAGATTATAGTATATACTTCTTTACTTTAGTAGTGGCAGTATCAATATTTTATATGTTTAATTCACTTGATTCACAAACTGCCATGTTAAAAATGAATGAAAGCAGATATCAAATAGTACAAGCTTTAATAATGATTTTGGGATATGTATCAATATTTATTTCTATAATTTTAGGATTTTTAATAGTATATTCAAATAATTTTTTAATAAAAAGAA
>CAZLNV010000052.1:0-2725 GCA_964561095.1 uncultured Muribaculaceae bacterium
ATACCGTTATTATTTTTATTATCTTTTTGGTATCACATCATTTACAATTATACACTTATTTTTAAACTTCAATATGATTCTTAAAATTTATTATATATTAATATATATAAAAAAATTCAATTTATTGAATTTTTTACTCTTTTAAATATTTTTTACATAATTCATCTAATTCATTTTCAAGTGACTCTATATCTTCCATTTTGCTAGTCCTAACACCAGAAGCATATCTGTGACCTCCTCCATTATATTTGGCAGCAACTTCATTAATATATGGCCCTCTGCTTCTAATATTTATTCTAAATATATTATTTTTTTCATCTTTTGTAATAAACATCCAAACCAATATTTCTTCAATGTTATTAAAATCATTTATCATATTTGATGCACTAGATGCATCTGCCCCTAATGATTTAATAATATCCGTTTCTAAATATATGAAAGCAAATTTATTTTTAGTTACTTTTAAATTGGATGCTATATATCCCATTAATCTTACTTCGGATAGTGGTTTAATATATAAATTTCTATATAGTTCTTGTATATCTAATTTATATGAATATACTAAATTGCTAATTATATTAAATTGTTTATAAGTTGTTGGCTCAAACATGAGTCTATTTGAATCAGACATTATTCCAACAAACAAATTTTCTGCAACTTTCTTATTCATTTTTAATTTAGTTTCATCAATTAATTTTAATATTAACTCAGATGCACTTGTTACTTCAGTATCAATATACTCAATGTCACCAAATTTTTCTACAAAAGGATGATGATCTATTTTAATAACATTCTTAAAATGTTCCATACCAATTATATCAACTCTTTTTAAATCAGGAACGTCTAAACAAATTAATAAACTGTTTTCAAAATCAAATTTGTCAATTTTATCAAGTTTGCCAAAATATTTAAACCTAGCAACTCCACTGCCTACAGCATATACCTTTTTAAGAGGAAAAGTTAATAAAATAGAATCTCTCAATGCTGTCTGGCTTCCCACCGCATCTGGATCAGGCCCTATATGCCTTGCAATATAAATTGTTTTATATTTTTTTATTTCATTGTAAATTTTTTTGTGTATTATCATAACTCACCGCTTTACCCTTTTCTATTCTATTTTATATTAAATTGTAAGTATCTCTTGCTATCATCAATTCTTCATTGGTAGGTATTATATAAACCTCCACGCTTGAATCATCTGATGAAATTTTTCTTTCTTTTCCCCTTACATTATTTGCTTCTTCATCAATTTTAATACCTAAGGCGCTTAATCCATCTATAATTTCTTTTCTTGTATGAATAGAATTTTCGCCCACACCTGCAGTAAAAATAATTGCGTCAGCACCACCAAGTTCTACATAATATTTTGATATATAGTCAATTATTCTTCTTACATACATTTTTTGAGCTAAAATGCATCTTTCATTCCCACTGTAAATACCCTCTTCTATATCCCTTGAATCACTACTTACTCCGCTAATTCCTAGTAACCCACTATGCTTATTTAAAATTGTATCTATTTCCTTAGCACTGCAATTTAACTTATTCATCATATATGGAACTATTGAAGCATCTATATCTCCACACCTTGTACCCATAATTAATCCCGCATTAGGTGTAAGACCCATTGAAGTATTAACACATGTTCCATCCTTAATAGCACTTATACTGGCTCCATTTCCTATATGACATGTAATTAATTTTGTATTAAATCTACCTAATAGTTCATTTGCTCTAGATGCAACATATTTGTGAGAAGTCCCGTGAAATCCATATTTTCTTATTTTATATTCCTCACACCATTCATATGGAAGTGCATATAAATAATTCTCTGGTTCTATTGTTTGATGAAAAGCTGTATCAAAAACAGCTGTGTGAATTGCATTTGGAATTACTTCTCTTGCTGCATTAATTGCCACAATTGCTGGAGGATTATGAAGCGGTGCAATACTCCCTAATTCTTCTATTTTTTTTATTGTTTCTTCATCAATAATTTCGCTTTTATCAAAGTACGACCCGCCTTGAGCAACTCTATGACCTACTCCTTCAATTTCTTTTAAATCATCAACTATATGATTAGAAATTAATTCATCAACCAATATTTCAAAAGCAATTTTATGATTAGCAAGTTCCCTTTCCTTTTCTATTTTTTCTCCATTTATTTTTATGCTGTAAAAGCTCTTATCCATTCCAATACGTTCAAATACACCAGAAACTAAAACTTTTTCTTCTGGCATTTCTAGCATAGTATATTTTAATGATGAACTTCCCGCATTAATACTTAATACTTTCATTTAGATAATACCTTCTTTCTCTATTAAATTATAACATATAGTTTATTTTTGTTCTACTTTTTTTGTTTCTTTCATAACAGGTTTAAAACTTTTTCTATGACCATCAAGTATTCCATATTTTTTTATTGCATCTAAATGTTCTTTAGTGCCATATCCTTTATTCTTTTTAAAATTATACATTGGATATTCCCTATCAAGTTCAATTAACATTCTGTCTCTTGTAACTTTAGCTATTATAGAAGCAGCTGCAATAGATTCACTTAATTCATCTCCATGAATTATTGATTCAAATGGTATAGATGTATTTAATTTAACAGCATCTATAAGCAAAAATTCTGGTTTAATTAAAGAATTATCTACCGCCATTAGCATTGCTTCTTTAGTCGCCTCTAATATATTTATTTCATCTATTCTTTTAGCATCAACTATTC